>JBALXG010000247.1:0-4958 GCA_036961055.1 Leeuwenhoekiella sp.
TTTTAGGTGGATAATCGAGCTTTGGGAAGGTTTCTTCTATTTGATCATAACCATCTACCGATTTCTGAAATATTTCATTTACCGTGTAAGGAAAATCAACGGCTGCAGAATCATTTTGTTCTAGCTCTTTATGTAATTCATTTGCTCTATTAACAAGACGCTGTGTAAGATTTATGAGCGCTTCTGTGGTATAATCATTTTCAATATGAAGTACCTGATGCAAGGGAAGGCGGTAATAGTTAAATCCCCAGAGAAGATGAAAGCTGAAGTAAATAATATTTGCGGTCAACAATGCTTCAGTTAAGAATTTTAAACCATTTCTAAACTTCTTTTTTATAAGTTTAATTACCGAAATTATAAGAAGAACGATAAGCAAAGCGTACATTAAATCACCAAAAGAAAAAGGCAACCAGCCCAACATAAACCGAAAGGCTTTAGAAATTACAGGATAAATTCCGTTAGAATAATAGCGCTCTACAAATTCTGGGTAATGTGCTAAAACCTTAAGACCTATTATCTGAAGAATAAATAAAAGTGAATATGACAGCAGCTTTTTATATTTCATATTCTATAAGGGATAATGATAAGTATTTTTAGTAAACCTGAGATTCTGAAATTACATCTTCATTTGTTATACTCAGGTGTCCCGGCAATTTATTGTCTTTGGGTAAAACAGCTAGATATCTATCAAAATTTGAAGTATAAACCAATTTGAAGTGAGGTTTTACCTTTAGATCCAGCTTATCTATCACCTCATTAATAAATTCCTGATGATGTATAAGATCGTTACTTCCTAAGTGAAAAATACCATATTTATTCCGGTTAATTATATAATGTATTTGTTGCGACAGTTTTCGATCTGTTGTGGTATTCATAATTAAATGCGGAAAAACCTCTACCTGATCACCATTTAAAACCCGAGCTCTAATTTCGCGCACTCGTGGCGAATTTAGACCAAAAACCATAGGCAATCTTATTATGCTGTATTGCTCATCTGGCAATTGCCTAAGCAGAAAATTCTCGCAGCGTATTTTTAATTTTCCGTATTTACTTTCAGATAATGTTTTGTCAAATTCATAGGAGGGATAATTTACAAAAGCATCAAAAACGTTAGCCGAAGATAAATAAATGAGATAGATCCCGGTACGCTTAGCATAATCTACAAGATCTTCATGCGCATCCATTTGTCCTTCAAAATCTCCTCGTATTGCAGATATAACAATTGTTGGCCGCACGAGGTTTAGAATTTCATAGATATCATCATTTACAACATCGTAATGTATAAAATGCTTGTTATCTGAATAGATTTTGCCGGTATGGTACGTACCATAGGTATCATAGTAGCGGTACAACTCTTTATAAAGTGAACTGCCCAAAAACCCACTGGCACCCAGGATTAATATTTTATGAGATTTAGAAATATGAAAAAATTTTAATTTAATCTATACTTTGTAAAAAGGTAACTTAACAACGGTAGCCGGTATTGCATTCTTGCGTACCTGAATAAAAATTTTGCTGCCGGGTTTTGAAAATTCATTAGGGACGTAGCCTAAACCAATTCCTTTGCTTAAAGACGGCGACATTGTTCCTGAAGTTACAATACCAATTTTCGCACCAGATTCATCAACGATATCATAATCATGACGAGGTATACCACGCTCGTCAAGTTCAAAACCTATTAATTTGCGCTGTGGGCCGTTTTCTTTCTCTTTTTTGAGGTTTTCACTGTTTACAAAATCTTTAGTGAATTTAGTAATCCAGCCTAAACCGGCTTCAATAGGCGAAGTTGTGTCATTAATATCATTACCGTATAAGCAGTAACCCATTTCAATACGCAACGTATCACGAGCAGCCAGGCCAATTGGTTTTATACCAAATGCTTCTCCAGCTTCAAAAATTTTATTCCAAAGTTGTTCTGCGTATTCATTGGCACAATAGATCTCAAAACCGCCACTTCCTGTGTAGCCGGTCGCACTAATGATCACATGCTCGATTCCTGCGAAAGGAGCCACAACAAAATTATAGAATTTTATGGCAGAAAGATCAGTCTCGGTAAGGGATTGCATTGCTTCAATCGCTTTTGGCCCCTGAATAGCCAGTAGCGAATAGTTATCTGATATATTCTTGAGCTGAACATCAAACGTATTGTGCTTACTAATCCATTCCCAGTCTTTCTCAATATTTGAAGCATTAACGACAAGCAGATATTCTCTTTCGCGAATGCGGTATACAATTAGATCATCAACAATTCCGCCGTCTTCATTAGGCAAACAGTTGTATTGAGCGCCGCCAATTGCGATTTTAGAAATGTCATTACTACATACTTTTTGAAGCAGATCAAGCGCATGTTCGCCGGTAGCCAGAAATTCGCCCATGTGCGAAACATCAAAAACACCTACGCCATTGCGCACGGTTTCATGTTCTGCAATTACGCCATCATATTGTACAGGCATATTGTAACCTGCAAATGGGACCATTTTTGCGCCTAGGGCTTTGTGTATTTCAGATAAGGCTGTTGACTTCATTTGTACTTTTTAAGAGTGCACAAATGTATCAAAAACTGAATCAAAAAGAGGGATTAACCGCCGATTAAAAAAGCCTTAAAACTATCGTAATCGGTAATGGAAATTGCCTTTTTTTCCTTATGCATCACTTCCTGAATTTGTGGTGGAATAGGAATTTCCTGTGGAATTACTTCACTTACAACCGGTAAAAACTTTACAGGATGAGCGGTTTCTAAGAAAATACCGTAAACATCAGGATGATCTTCCATGTATTTTTTAAGTCCCAGGTAACCTACAGCTCCATGTGGATCTGCGATATATCCGGTCTCATCAAATATAGCTTTCATAGCTTTCTTAGTCTCCGCATCAGAATATGAATAGGAGGTAAGCTTACGCGAAAGCTCATCCAGATCATTATTAAAAAGTTTCTGAATACGAATGAAATTACTGGGATCACCCACATCCATCGCATTGCTTATTGTCGCTACGGAAGGTTTTGGCTCATATTTACCGGTTTTTAGGTAGTTTGGGACAATATCATTACTGTTTACCGAAGCCACAAATTGCTTAACCGGCATACCTAATTTATGCGCTACAATACCAGCACAGATATTACCAAAATTCCCGCTGGGAACCGAAAAAACCAGCTCTTTCCCTTTAATTTTCGCCTGTTTATATGCAAAAAGGAAATAGAATAATTGCGGTAACCATCTAGCGATATTGATAGAATTAGCTGAGGTCAACTTGCGTTTGCCGGTAATTTCTTCATCCAGAAAAGCACGTTTAACCATGCGCTGGCAATCGTCAAAAACGCCATCAACTTCAAGAGCGGTAATATTTGCGCCTAAAGTAGTAAGCTGTTTTTCCTGAACATCGCTCACTTTACCTGTAGGATAAAGAATCACTACATCAACACCTTCTACATTTAAAAAACCTCTGGCAACCGCACCGCCGGTATCGCCACTAGTTGCTACGAGAACGGTTACCGGCTCCTGAGTTTCTTTTAATGAAGAAAAATAACCCAGACAACGCGCCATAAATCTCGCACCTACATCTTTAAAAGCCATTGTGGGACCGTGAAAAAGTTCGAGTGCAGCGACATTATCTTCAAGCTCAACCAGCGGAAAATCAAAAGAGAGAACATCTGCTATAATATCTTTCAGTTTATCATCAGGAATACTTCCTTCAACGAACTGTTTTATAGCTTCAAAAGCGATCTCATTGTTGCTTAAATTCTCAATATTCTCAAAAAAGGAAGCGGGAAGCGGAGTTATACTTTCTGGAAAATATAAACCTTTATCTGGAGCGATTCCCCTTACGACTGCTTCTTCTAAAGCTACGTTTGGCGCCTGGCCATTTAAACTATAATATTGCATATTATGCGATTCTTTTATTCCTACAAAGTAGGTTACTTTTTATCTATAATGTGATTGCCTGCATGTGAAACTGGTGAAACATAACTATCTGTTTCTAAACCTTTTTCTTTTAATATTTTAAGCAGTTTTTGCTCTACAATTTTAGCGTTTTCTTTTCCTTTGCTTAAAGTAAACATTGAAGGACCGGAACCGCTAATTCCAAATGCTATTCCTCCGTTTTTCAGAGCTGATTCTTTCAGTAAATCAAAATATGGAATAAGTGATTTTCTTGCCGGTTCTATGAGAACATCCTTTGTGCTTGCACCAATGAGCTTATAATCTTTAAGGAATAATCCTGCGACTAAACCTGCCAGATTTCCCGTCTGCTGAATTGCGGAAGAAAGATCAACCTGCTTAGGTAATAACTGTCTCGCTTCTTTGGTTTTTATTTCAATATGAGGATGTATAATCGTTACATACAGATCATCAGGGAAGGGCAGAGGTACAATCGTTAAAGGATCATAACCTGTTATCAATGTAAAACCACCGTATAAACACGGCGCTACATTATCAGCATGCTCGTTTCCGCTGGCTACGGCTTCACCTTTCATTCCCAATCTTGTAAGTTCGAGATTAGAAAGTGGCTCGTCAAGAAACTGATTGATACCATAAACAATTCCGGCAGCACTGGCAGCACTGCTTCCTACGCCGCTACCCAGTCTTATTTTTTTATGAATTTCAACTTCAAAACCATAATCAAGATCAAGGTATTCAAGCATCGCTAATCCTGCAACACCCACAACATTTTCTTTCGCTTCAAGCGGAAGATCTGCACCGGTAATTTTTGTAATAAAAATGCCTTTTTTGGCTACTTTTCGCAGAACCATTTCGTCACCTAAACCTTCAAGCGCAAAACCCAAAACATCAAAACCACAATTTACATTTGCTACGGTGGCGGGGGAAAAAACCCGTATTTCTCTCATAATTTGTGGTTAGAAGGTGCGTGTGCGTATGATATCTGAAAATAATCCTGAAGCGGTAACATCGCCACCGGCTCCGGCACCTTTGATCAATAAAGGTTGCTCAGGATAACGATCTG
>JBALXG010000248.1:0-4936 GCA_036961055.1 Leeuwenhoekiella sp.
ATTGATCTTCTCTTGATCAACACAATCATCCCCATTAAATTCGCATACGCGAGAAGTAGAAAACTCATGATAGAGGAGGAGCTTCTGGATTTAATAACTTCTCTCCCTGCCGAAAAAAATAGTATTGTAGAGGGATTTATAAACTTGCGGTCATTGAATTTAAACGCACTTAATTCTCAGGCATTGCTTCAGTTAAAGACTAATTATTGTGATAAAAATAAATGTTTACAATGTGCTGTAGGAAGCTTTTTGATTTCCCAACCAAACAAAAAACAAGAGTAGCTTAATTTTAGTACTTTGCATGTGATGAAATTAATATATGCCATACGGCACTTTTTTGAGCGCAACGGCTTCTATGTATCTACGCGGCTTGCAGACAGGCTGGGAATACGTACAAAAAACGTGCGCCTCTTTTTTATTTATTTATCTTTTGTGACGATGGGGCTGGGTTTTGCGTTTTACCTGACTTTGGCTTTCTGGCTGCGTCTTAAAGACCTTATTTATACAAAGCGTTCATCTGTATTTGATCTTTAAATATGCTCAAGCTTTTTCGGTTTAAAATATATCTGGCTATTTTATCGATCATCGGTATGCTTACTGTAGGCGTTCTGGGTTTCAGAATTTTTTCACATTACTCGTGGATAGATTCTATGTATATGACCATTATAACGATAAGCACGGTGGGTTATAGTGAGGTTGTCCCGCTTGATGACACAGGTAAATTATTTACAATTTTTCTAATTATAACCAGTGTTATCACGCTGGGTTATGCGATTACTATTATTACTGAATATATTTTAAGCCGAAGTAATTATGAACTTTTAAAACAAAAACAAGTGCAAAAAAAGATAGATAGTCTTAAGGGTCACGTAATAGTTGTAGGTTATGGACGCAATGGTAAGCAAGCGGTACAAAAATTAAAAACTTACAGGCAGCCATTTGTTATAATTGAGCGCAGCGATGAAATAGTACAACGTTCTGAAAGTGAAGACGTACTTTTTGTGAGAGGGAATGCAAATGAAGATGAAGTTTTACTGCAGGCAGGATTAGAGCGGGCTTCTACTTTAATTTCGGCTTTGCCAGATGATTCTAATAACTTGTTTGTGGTGCTTTCTGCAAGGCAAATAAATCCTAAGCTTAAAATTATAAGCAGGGCTTCTGAAGAGACAACGTATCAAAAATTAAAATTGGCGGGGGCAGATAATGTAATAATGCCAGATAAAATAGGTGGTGATCATATGGCATCGCTAGTGGTTGTTCCTGATTTAGTTGAATTTTTAGACAATTTACAAATATCAACTGCTGGTAGTGTAAACGTTCAGGAAATCACCTATCAGGCAGTTTGTCCTGACGGTAAAAATAGAACTATACGAGATATTGATATGCGTAATCGCACCGGTTGTTCTATAATAGGTTATAAGTCTCCCAGAGGCGATTATATCATTAATCCCGAAGCTTCTCAACTAATTGAAATGAACTCAAAGCTTATAGTGATAGGAAGGCCTGAACAAATAAAAAATTTACATAAAGAATTTGCGATTTAATATTATGTTTACATTGAACTAAGTTGAGATCACCAGAATGATTTTGGAAATTCATCAACTTCTGAGTCATTAACTTAATTTTTCTGGTAAACATGAAAAAATCCCTTTTCCTATTGGTATGTGTTTGTTCTACATTAAGTTCGTTTGCGCAGCAAACAGCAGAAGTAGGTATTGATGAACAAATAAACCAAGCCTTTGCACCTGTTTCAAATTTCTTTTCAAAACTTATTTTCTTCACCGTTTTTGGTACGCCATTCGTCTTAATTCTTCTTGTATTTAGTGCCCTGTTCTTTACTGTTTATTTTGGTTTTCCAAACTTTAGGTATTTCTGGCGTGCTATACAAACCGTGAGAGGTAAATATGAAGACATAGAGAATCACGGTGCCACAATTTTATATGGCACAGATGGAATAGCAAATGGTGTAGATATGAATACCGTAAAGGATTTTGATTCTCATATTGACAGCCTTGATGATAATTTATCTGTAGATGGAGACATTAAAGATACTATAAGAGATGAAAGTTCTGCGGGAGAAGTAAGCCATTTTCAGGCACTAGCCACGGCGGTTTCCGGGACTGTGGGGAATGGTAATATCGCCGGTGTCGCACTTGCAATAGCGTTAGGTGGTCCCGGAGCAACTTTCTGGATGATTATTTGTGGTTTACTGGGGATGTCGACAAAATTTGTGGAATGTACGCTGGGTGTACATTACCGCGACGTGGGAAGTGATGGTACAATTTATGGCGGCCCTATGTATTATCTTACTAAAGGCTTAAAAGAAAAAGGTTTTGCCACACTTGGTAAAATTGCTGCAGTTCTATTTGCTGTCTTTTGTATAGGCGGTTCTTTTGGTGGAGGAAATGCCGCGCAATCTAATCAGGCGACAATAGTGTTAAAAGAATTATTCAATCTTACGAGTACTGGTGCAGGTTTCTGGATAGGTGTTGTGCTTGCCGTTTTAGTAGGTATTGTTATCATAGGCGGAATAAAAAGAATAGCTTCGGTTACCGAGAAAATTGTTCCATTTATGGCGATTATGTATCTCGCAGCTTGTATTTATATAGTTTTTGCAAATTTCGGATTGATGGACGATGCCATTGCTCTTATTATGGAAGAAGCATTTAATCCTAAAGCTATAGGGGTAGGAAGTGTAATTGGCGTTTTACTTGTTGGCTTTAAAAGAGCTGCCTTTTCAAATGAGGCTGGAGCGGGATCTGCTTCTATTGCTCACTCTGCTGTACGTACTAAATATTCGGCAAGTGAAGGTCTTGTTGCCTTACTTGAACCATTTATTGACACCGTTGTAATTTGTACCATGACAGCACTTGTAATAATAATTTTTAATTTTAACGGTGCTTTTGAATATGGTGGTGATGGTTCTGGAGCTGTTATAATAGACGGCATGTCATATGAAGGAGCGGGAATAACATCAAAAGCTTTTGCAGAATTTATTCCGTTTTCTCAGATATTTCTTACCATAGCAGTAGTTTTATTTGCAGTATCTACAATGATCTCATGGTCATACTATGGTTTGCAAGCCTGGAAATATCTCTTTGGTAGAGGTAAAGCTGCAGATTTGACTTATAAATTTCTATTCTTAACTTTTGTTATTATTGGAGCTGCAGCAAATATGAGATCAATTTGGGATTTTTCTGATGCTATGATTTTTGCAATGATATTTCCAAATATGGTAGGACTTTTCTTCTTATTTCCGGTAGTAAAACAGCAACTCACGCGTTATTTGTCTGCAATTAGACTGAAAGAGCAAGCCATCAAGTCTTAAATTTTGTAATACCAATTATTTATATTTAATTTCTTCAGTGAATTGTTAATAGTACTTTAACACTAATTATCAATTTATTGAAGAATTTTTTTTGTTAAAACTCGATTTCTATCATGCACGATTCTCCATCGATTGATTATTTTTAACGAGTTTTAGCTTTGAAGCGGACTATTTTTTTAGCATCTTGCCGTTTCCCACATAAAAAGTTAAATAAACCTAAAAGTTCACATGAATAAATTTACACTGTCAATTTGTTGTTTAATTTTTCCTTTTTTCAGCTTTGCTCAGGAAAGTCAGAGTTTTGGAGAATCCATAGATCAGGCATTTGAAAAATATACAACTCCCGTTGTAGATCTTATATTTTATCCTATAACAATTGCCGGCAGAGAGTTGCCTATTGTTATCCTGCTCTTATTATTAGGAGCCATGTTTTTTACCGTTTATTTTAAAGGAGTAAATTTAAGATATATCAAAAGCAGTTTGAAAACAGCTTCTGGTAAGTATGACGAACTTGATCATCATGTTCCTGCAGATGAGGATATAGTTGTTGAAGATGGTAAAATCATTGATACGGTAAAACTTACTGGTGAAGTACAGGGAGAGGTAACGCATTTTCAAGCGCTTACTGCTTCTCTTTCTGCAACTGTAGGTTTAGGGAATATAGCCGGTGTCGCAGTGGCAATTGCAATTGGTGGTCCAGGAGCAACCATATGGATGATTCTTGCTGGACTTTTGGGAATGGCATCAAAATTTACCGAATGTACTTTGGGTGTAAAATATCGTGAAGTAGATGAAAATGGAAAAACTTATGGAGGCCCCATGTATTATCTCTCAAAAGGATTGAAGGAAATGGGGATGAAAGGCTTTGGTAAATTTCTGGCAGTCTTTTTTGCGGTAATGTGTATTGGCGGTTCCTTTGGTGGTGGTAACATGTTCCAGTCTAACCAGGCGGCTGCTCAACTTATACAAATGACAGGATGGAGTGATCCTAATGCAGGTCTTTATCTGGGTCTTATTATGGCCGTTGTTGTAGGTCTGGTGATCATAGGAGGTATTAAAAGAATAGGTTCTGTAACTGAAAAGGTTGTGCCTTTTATGGCGATAATTTATGTACTTGCCAGTTTAGTCATAATAGGGATTAATTATGATATGATTCCTTTTGCCGCTAATCAAATATGGCAGGGAGCGGTTGATCCTAATGCTGCCTTTGGTGGAGTGCTGGGTGTTATAATAGTAGGGTTTCAAAGAGCAGCTTTTTCTAATGAAGCTGGAGTAGGTTCTGCTGCGATTGCGCATAGTGCTGTAAAAACGCGTTACCCGGCAAGTGAAGGTTTAACTGCACTTCTTGGACCTTTTGTAGATACCGTTATCATCTGTACTATGACCGCTGTTGTAATAATTATAACCAATGCAAAACACAACTTATTTACTTATGGTAATCTTGATGCTGCTAGTAATGTAATGCTTAACGAAACTAATATGCCTATCAATGGTGTAGATTTAACATCAGTGGCTTTTGATTCTGCAATCCCATATTTTTCTATCGTTCTTACGATTGCAGTGGTGCTTTTTGCAATATCTACCATGATTTCATGGTCTTACTATGGT
>JBALXG010000249.1:0-4918 GCA_036961055.1 Leeuwenhoekiella sp.
TGAAATTAAATTATTGCATAAAATCTGTATCAACTCGCTGTCTGCCATTAAAGTAATCTGCGAGTCTAATTTACAATCAATAGACAAGGAGGTTAATTCTTTAAAATTTTCAACGGTCTCGCTTACCAACTGATTAAAGTCAAGTTCTGTAACTCTTACAAATTGCTGATTCTCAAGCTTTGTCAATAACACCAGCTTTTTATTGAGTTTTGCTAAGCGATGTATGTCTTTTTGCAAAGAAGAAAACTGCTCAAAATGGCTTTCATCAATGCTCGTGTCATTTAATAGATTATCAATTTTTGCCTGCATTATAGCAAGTGGTGTTTGCAGCTCATGCGAAATATCTTCTGTAAACTGTTTTAAATTTTTATAATCAGCGGCAACCTTATCTGTAAGCCCCACAATCTCATCTTTAAGATCGCTAAACTCAATAATCTCACTTTCTTCAAGCTGTAGCCGTTCTTCAGATTTTATTGAGAAGGTTTTCATCTGCTCCAGATTATTAAAAAAGGGCTTCCATAATATCTTATTCCATGCACGGCTGAAGTAAAACTGAATGCAAAAAATTAGCAGAATTATGGCAAAAAACGATAAAAATATAACAAGAATTATATCTTCAGTTTCTACCACCATACTGCGCACAATAATCTGATAATTCTCTCCATTAACATTCATATATGACGTCAATTCCCGAAAGAGTTCTGTCTCATCCTGAGAAGGATCATAGATTAACGTATCTTTTAAAGTTTCTGTTTGTACATCCTGCGCTTTATGAATTTCAAAAACGGGAGGTAATTCTATAAGTGTCTGGTTGAGTTCAAGATAATGCTCAAGACGATAACGCCGCGAGTAAAGCTCCTCCTCTACTTCATTCTGCATAATGTGCCTTATATAAAAATAAAGCACCACTATGCTAAAGACCATCAATATTGAACTGATGAGTATAAAAGCTTTAGAGGTTTTTCTAAGCAATGATATTTTTTTTGGCTCTTTTTTCAATCTAATCTTCTATAAATTTATAGCCGCTGCCATATGCGGTTTTAATATATTTTGCTCCTGCTGAAGTAAGCTTTTTGCGTAAATTATTTATGTGCACATAAATAAAATCAAAGCTATCAAGCAAATCGCTGCTGTCTCCCCACAGATGTTCTGCAATGATCTCTTTAGAAAGTACACGGCCCTGATTTGTAATAAAGAATAAAAGCAGATCGTACTCCTTTCTGGTAAGATTCATCGCTTTATCATTTATATATGCCGTGCGCGATTTTGTGTCAATTTTAATTTCGTTAAACGAAATGGTCTCATCACCACCAAATTTCCCTCTGCGCAGCACAGCTTTTATACGTGAATTTAATTCTGCCAGATGAAAGGGTTTGGTAATATAATCATCTGCACCAAGATCGAGGCCTTCAAGCTTATCATCAAGTGAATTATTTGCCGAAATAATAATAACCCCTGCTTCACTTTTTGCCTTTTTAAGAGCTTTAAGCAGATCAATACCACTGCCGGTAACCAGATTCACATCAAGTATTACTAAATCATAATCATAGATATCTAACTTATAAGCCGCGTCATTATAATCTGAAGCTACCTCACAAACATTGCCATCGCGTTGCAAATATGTGGCTATAGATTGTTGAAGTTCACGCTCATCTTCTGCAATTAAAATTTTCATAATTGTATGTTGCCTTTTTTTAATTTATTCATAATATCTTTCATCATTTCAACCTGCACTTGCTGTATGTTAAGCAATTCCTGTTGTTGATGAATGATAAGGTGATCTATTTTCTCATGCAGTGTCCGTATCTCAAGTTCGGCTTTGAGATTAATCATATAATCCTGCTTCGAGCGTTCTCTGTCTTTTTCTTCCTGCCGATTCTGACTCATCATAATTACCGGCGCCTGCAGCGCTGCCAGACAAGAGAGAATGAGATTTAATAGAATAAATGGATATGGGTCAAACCCTTTTTCAGCAAGAAAGATTATGTTGATGATCATCCAAATAAGGATGAAAGTGCCAAAGAGAATAATAAACTTCCAGCTTCCGCCAAAACTCGCGACTTTATCTCCCAGTTTTTGGCCTAAATCACCCGATTTCTTATCAGTTTCGGCAGCTATTGCGGTGGTTATCAGATCTTGTTTCTCTATACTTTGTAAAACATCAAGTTCCAGATCTGAAAGTTCGCCAGCTTCTTTTAAAAGGTAACTTTCAATATATTTTTGTCGAAATCTGTTGAGTTCTCCAATAGAGATCAGGCCTTTTTTATCAAATTCGGGATGATCTTTTACGATAAATTCATATATAGAATTCCTTATATTTTTTGCGTAAACAAGTTCTGTTTTTGGGTATTCAGTTTTTGAAAGACTGCTTCTAAAAGTTTCCATAATTTCAACCTTGAATTAAACGTGCTATAAGAAATGCTGCCCCGGCGGCAATGATACCAATTATTGTCACTTTAAAAGCTCCTTTTAATGGTGGCTGCCCGGTAACTTTACTTTTATAATAGCCAAAAATCATCAGGCAAATTATGGTAAGAATTGAAGAAATAAGTAAACCTTGCGTAGGAGTATTTGTAAAATAATATCCCAGCAACGGAATCAGTCCTCCTACAATATATGCCCC
This sequence comes from Leeuwenhoekiella sp., assembly GCA_036961055.1. Lineage (GTDB taxonomy): Bacteria > Bacteroidota > Bacteroidia > Flavobacteriales > Flavobacteriaceae > Leeuwenhoekiella. The sequence goes on from JBALXG010000249.1 coordinate 2,624, forward strand.
GCCAATGGTGAGTGCACTATTTCGTGCCCGGTTTATATGTGGTTTTTCAAGGCCCAGTTCAAATTTCATCATAAAATCAACCCACTTCACTTTGTCTTTGGCGAGTTCTTCTACTATCAAAACCTGCGATTCTTCACTTAAACCATAATCTGAAAAAATCTCACGCACCTCTTCTTTTTCCTTTTCGGGAACCGTTTCCACTTCTTCAAACTCACGTCGCAATTCTGAATCATAATGTTCAATTTCGGTCTTTCCTGAAAGATAACCACCCAGACCCATCGCGATAGAACCTGCAACGATCTCTGCAATGCCCGCGGTGATAATAATGGTGTTAGAATCTACCGCGCCGCTAAGTCCCGCAGCCAATGCAAAAGGAACGGTTAACCCGTCTGACATACCAATTACGATATCTGAAATAAATTCAGAATTTCTAAGGTGTTTTTCTTCGTGAATCATAGTTTAGTTACTCTTTGATTAGCTTCAACAAAGTAGGTAAAACAATTAAAAGTAACGGCAAAGCGAAAATCAAACCACCAATTACAGCAATTGCCAGCGGTTGATGCAGTTGTGCGCCTGCTCCTATTCCTAAAGCTAAAGGTAATAAAGCCATTATCGCCGCAAAAGCAGTCATTAATTTAGGGCGTAAACGAGCGGCAATGGCGTATTCTATTTTTTCTAAATGACTTAAATCGTCAGAAGTATCCTGATATTGTCTGTAAGTAAAAATGGAATTCTCACCAATTATTCCCACGATCATAATAATACCTGTGTAGCTTCCCACATTTAGCGGAGTTCCCATGATGAATAAACTCAGCATGCAACCCGCAACGCCCAGAATAGCGATTGCAACAATGGCAAGCGCGACTTTCACTTTTCTAAACAGAAATAAAATCACGATAAAAACCAGCAAAACCGCCGAAATCAATATCATTAATAGCTCGTGAAAAGCCTGTTGTTGCTCCTGATACGCCCCGCCATATTCTATCGTGTAACCAGCGGGCAAACTCACATTTGCCTGAAGATGTGATTTAATATCAGCCAGTGTAGAACCCAGATCACGATTATTCAAACGCGCCGTGATCACGCCCATTGACTTTTGATTTTCGCGATTAATTTCCGCGACACCTTTTCCCATTTCTATAGTAGCCACTTTATTGAGCGGTACGCTATTACCATTCGGAAGCAAAATATTGGTGTTTTTTATGTCATTTACCGAGGTTTTATAGGCATCTGGGTAGATAATTCTAATGTCTACAAGCTGCTCCTTATCTATCATATTGCTCACAACCGTTCCTTCAATCTGAGTTTGCAGCTGCAACTGAAAATCGGCTGGAGTTAGTCCCATTTGAGCAAGAACAGGAACGTTAGGCAGAATAGACATCACCGGGCCGGCGACTATGATTCCGTCATTTACATCTGCTGTTCCGGGTACTTTTTCTATTTCTGAAGCCAGCTTTCGCGAAAGCGTTTCCAGTTTATTTACATCATCACCAAAAACCTTGACTTCAATCGGCTGTACAGAACTCATCAAATCACCCAACATATCGCCAATTACCTGCCCAAAATCGACTGTTAATTGCGGCACCGCTTCTTCTACTCTGCTGCGTATTTCATCTGAAACTTCGTCAGTCGTTTTACTCCGACTGTCTTTTAATTTTATCAAATAATCGCCTCGGTTGGGTTCTGTTATAAAAAATCCCATTTGCGTACCCAATCTTGCGGAATATGCTTCAACTTCGGGTTGCGTGTCCAGAATATTATTAACAACACTAAGCATGCGGTCTGTCTCTGTAAGCGTAGTTCCTGCCGGACTATTAAAATCGAGTACGATGCTTCCTTCATCCATTTCGGGTAAAAATCCGGAAGGTAATCGCGACGGAATAATTACCAGAATTGCGATACAAATAGCTAGAAATCCGAGTCCGATTATCGGTTTTGCAAGGACTTTGTGTATCCAGCGGGTTTTGGTTTTGTGATTGGTTTTCGTCTTTTTATTTCGTGAAAACAAAATGGATAATACCGGCACAACCAGCCAGGTTACAACAAATGAGGAAGCCAGCGCGATAATCATACTAAATGCCATCACTTTAAAATAAGCGCCCGCAACGCCCGTCATTAACACAAACGGAATGAATATAACGAGCGTACTTAATGAAGATCCTACCATGGCAGGAAACAAATGCTGTATGGCTTCATGCGCGCACCAGCCTATACTTTTATCTTCGTTTTCTTCCCGTATTTTGTGAATCTGCTCAATGATAATCACCACGTCATCTATCATTAAACCTATTGCCG
>JBALXG010000024.1:0-2429 GCA_036961055.1 Leeuwenhoekiella sp.
AAACAAAAACGCACAAAAAGAGACTTGAAGAAGTATGTGACGAAATTGGTATAAAACCAACTGGAGAAGAATGCAAAGCAATGAAAGGTTTAATTAAAGAAGCCGAAGAATTCATTAAAGAAGACGCTGATGATGATGTTAAAGACGCAGGTCTTATCGCAGAAGCACAACGTGTAGAACACTATGAAATTTCAGGTTATGGTACCGTAATTCGTTATGCTAAAGAACTTGGTCATGATAAAGTTGTAAAAATCCTGGTTAAAACTCTTGACGAGGAATATAAGGCTGACGAAGATTTAAATAAAATGGCTGAAAACAGGCTAAATGAAGAAGCAATATAAGAAGTGAAGTGATGATTAGTCTGATGAAAGCCTGTAGATCAAGTTCTACAGGCTTTTTTTATACAAATATCATTAAAATTCTGGACCATAATGTCTCAAAATAAACTCCTACTCCTTTAAATGAATATTTATAAAGCAATTTTGTATGTTTAATAAAGACAGATACGAATATTTTAATACGCTTAAACCTGAAATTCAGGTTTTTCTTTATATTATTTTTTTTAATTAAATACTGGTGCGACGCAATTCTCTTTTTATAACTTTTAAAAGGCTTAACCCGCCTCCACGGATGAATTACCTTAGCAGATTCAAGAAATTTTAGCCTAGCGACCTTTTTAAGTCTTTCATGAAAATCGACGTCTTCCATGGCAGGAAAAGGAAAGCCCTCATCAAAACCTTCAAGTAAATCAAACATATTTTTACTAACCGCAATATTACAAGACCAAAAGCAGCCTCCTTCCAAGTTAAGAGGTGATTCTTCATCAAATCTTTCTTGTGGTCTATCAGCATTAATTAAGCCCTCAAAGGCATCATAGTTACCTTTTAATATTGCATTATAATATGTCTGTAGAATCATTTTATCAGGAATACAGTCATCATCTATGAAAACAATCCACTCTCCTCGTGAGAATTTTGCACCATTATTACGGTTTGCCGCAGGACCTCTATGAGGTCCCTCTTTCCATTTGGCCCAAGGAAAAGTATTTTCAACTAAACTCTTAGCCTCATAATTAGGAGAGTCGTCTGTAACAATAACCTCATAATATTGAGAATCTATTGTCTGGCTAGATGGTTGCAAAGCTTCAAGGCAGAGCGACAATAAATCATTGCGCTTATATGTGGGAATTATAACTGATAAAAGCATATGGGAAAATTATTATTAGTTGAATAATAGATTTAAATTCCTCATCACCTATAAATTTAATATACAAAAAAACAGTAGTATCTTAAGCACACATCTTTATACGGTGGTGATTCTAAATGTTGTTTTAACTAATAGTCTAGGGATATTTAATCTAAAAAAATCAAACTTCTAAAGTGGTAGCTTTAAAATATTTCACAAATATATACTTTTGAAAAAATTTATAATAATAATTTTTAACATATCATTCACATCATATGATTTTAATTTTTTTAGACATCAAAAATTTAAAGATTTCAAAATCGTAATACCTTGTAAACCATAAAGTTATTATAAAAAATTTTATTTTAACGTTAAAATTCAAAACATAATAACTAATTTTTGATTATATCGTATGTTAGTCATAAAGTAAGAAGTTGTACACTTTTGGTAAAGATTATAAGGCCCTTTTAAATTAATCCAATTCTTATCTTTCACTATAAGTTAAAGAAATACCGTACAATATCATTATGATTACTTAGTTGTTTATTCCTTATAGTTGAAGCCTGAATAACTTTTACTGAAAGTTATTCCTTAATGAAAAACCGTCACCCATTATCAACAAAAGTGACCGTTCGAAGCAAGTTCTGCATGAAGAAAATAATGAACTTCTAAAGATTGCGATATTAATTAGTTTCCTGCTTGAAAACTGACTTAAAATCAGTAAAAATCACCAAATGGTCAGCTACAATTGTTTCTTACAAATCACTTCTATTTAAAATATAATTTTTTCTCAATAAAGAATCTCATAACAAATCCAAGAGGTATAAGTCCCTGATTAATTAAAAAAATCACCTTTTAATAATAAGCTTTTTACTAATCACCTCTCCCCCATTATATTCTAAATTCAATATATAAACGCCTAACGGAAAATTATACAAGGGAAAAATAAATCTATTCTCCATCTTAATATTATTGGGATTAAAGCTTTCTAACACTGACCCATTTAAATCACAAAGAACAATTTTTTTTAAGTTAGTCGAATGTAAAACCTCAATATTAACTTCTGCCGAAGCGGGATTGGGATATATAATAAATGATGGTAAATTCCCATCAAATTTAGGTAAATCAATGCTAGCCGTTTTGGTTGTATGATTTTCTGTATTAAATGAAATATTCCTGATCTCAATATAATTAATCTTTGTATTAAAACCACCAACTGCATCGATGGTCAAATGATTGTCTGC
>JBALXG010000024.1:2439-3678 GCA_036961055.1 Leeuwenhoekiella sp.
AAACGTGAGGGCGCTTGGTGTTCTCCAGAAGAAATAAAATTATTTATAATATTTATTCCTTCAGCGTTAATGGTATGATGAGATTCCGGATTTTCATTGTCAACTAATCCGTCACCAACACTTACCGTAACCTCATAAACACCATTAGGCATCTCTAACTCCCAATAACCTTCAACTGGAACTCCATATCTACCATATATATCATTTGCATCATCATATTGCATGTGCATAAATGTATTATGTAAGTTATCTAGCATATTTAAATTTCTGTCCCTTAAATTATTATGAAGGTTAATGGGAAGATCTGTATTAATATCAAGCCATCCAAAAGTCAATGTATGAAAAGGATCATAAATATTTAAACTATGATATCCATAGCCTTGATCATTCATATAATTAGAGATACTTTTATTACTATAAGATGCGAAATTAAATTGAAGAAATTTGTAATTTGATGTATTATAGGATATTACATTAATTGTAATGCTTGCTGAACTACTGTGGTGACCATCGCTTACTTCAACAATTAATCTGTAAACTCCAATATCTAAATGTTCATATGTATTATCACTAATCACTCCTGCAAGTTTATCTATCTTGAAAAACCCATTATTATTTCCTGATTTAATAGCAAAATTGAGATTATCGCCATCAAGATCATTAGCTTCAACAGTTATCGAGAATTGATTATACCCACCTGTATTATCTTGAGCAACTTCAAATTCTTGATCCTGGATTATAGGAGGATCATTAATAGGTATGATTTCTAATGCGTTGATCTTCGTATTAAATCCCCCTTCTGCATCAATAGTCAATTTATTATCTTCAACAACTACGATACCTGAGGCTTTTTTAAATCTTGTTGCCGAGCCTACACTGCCGGTAGGGCGATACCTGTCAATAATTTTTACACCTTCTGCATTTATAGTATGAGCGGGAACTGTGCCTTTATCATCAATTCCTCCGTCCCCTACTAGTGCGGTAATTTCATAGCTCCCATTGGGTAAATTCATCTCCCATATTCCATGTGAGGATATTCCGTCTATACCTCCCGCATCAGCGTGTTGCATATGAATTAAAGTATTATGAATGGCATCCAAGTTATCTAAATTTCTATTTCTTGCATTTTTAGAAAAATCTGTGGGTAAAAGTGTGTTACCATCAAGCCATCCATAGGTATAACCATTATCGTGATAGGAATATGATGACCCCGAATCTTTCAAATATTTTTCTGGAGAA
>JBALXG010000024.1:3688-9426 GCA_036961055.1 Leeuwenhoekiella sp.
AATTAATTTTTAACGTGTCATTTTCCAGTTCTCGCACTTTTATTGTTACCGCTGCTTTATTTGTATGAAAACTGTTTGATGCTGCTACCTCCAGATTATATTCTTGCTTAATATTATAATCAAGTGCTTCATTTGTAAACAGTTCTCCTGAATTTTTATCGATATTAAAAGCTGTGTTATAATTACCTCCACTTATAGAGAATTCAACATCTTCTTGCAAATTTGTCCCCACTACACTACCGATGAAAGTCGCTGGTGATTTTTCCCAGACAGAAAATATCTGATCTTTGATAACAGGGTAATCATCAATAGCAATAATATCTATTGCGTTTATTTTGGTATTAAAACCTCCTTCTGCATCAACAGTAAGTAAACCATCACTTACATTTATTATTTTTGTGGCAGAGTTAAACCTGGTATTGCTAGCCTGACCTCCTGTAGGTGTGAATGAAGAAATTAAATTTGAACCTTCCACATTTATAGTATGTGATGACACTGTACCTGCACCATCAATTATACCGTCTCCTACACTTACTGTGATCTCATAGGTTCCATTAGGAACACTCACCTCCCATATACCTTCTTTTTTAATACCGGTATCACTACCAGCATCATTATACTGCATATGTATTAATGTATTCTGTTTTACAGAAAGGGCAGCCAAATTTCTATTACGCCCATTACCTGTTAAATCAAGTGGAGAATGTGAAATGAAATCCTCCCACCCATAGCTAAAACTATCTTTTCTTACTCCAAATGCTTCTCCTGAATCTGTTAAATAGCCAAGAGGTGGTACAGTCACCTCATCCTGAAAATTAATATGTGCTTCAAATTGATTTTTTGCTATCTCAACATTAACTGTCCAGTTTCTCGTGACTCCATTTGCAGCTTTAACCGTGTATGTTATAGGATTACTGAAATCTTGTATTTCGCCAGAGGCTGGGACTATAATAGCACCAGCTCCGGCAATTTCTATAATGGGCGATAAAGAAGTTACATCTGCCCCATATTTTACAGGAATAGTAATTGTTGAAGTAGCTCCGTCTATAAGTGCTTCATCATTTTGCTCACTAAAGGCAAAAGAGGCTATATCTGTTTCTTCTGTTGGACTGCCCAATCTTACAAACCAATAATCATTACGCCCCCAACTATCTTCAGTCTTATCACCAGAACTTTGACTATAGGATGAACCACCTAAAAGAAAACCTCCATCATTAGTTAAAATTAAAGATGCCAACTCATCACTACCATCTGCCATTATCGTTTTGTCCCATAGTACCGTACCATTACCATTAATTTTTACAATCCAGTAATCCCAGCTATAACTATCTTCAGACTTATCTCCAGAACTCATACTACCTGACGTACCTGCTAAAATAAAACCTCCATCCGCCGTTTGTTTAACGGCAGACAAATAATCTCCATATATCCCCCCTATAGTTTTATCCCATAGCTTATTACCTGAATTATCTACTTTAATAACCCAGTAATCTCCTGCACCCTTACTATTCTCTGATTTGTCATAAGATTTATTACTTGAAGACCAACCACATAATAAATAACCCCCATCATCCAACGCTATCATTGAAGATAACACATCAGTATCATCACCTCCAATTATTTTGCTCCAGGAAAGATTTCCTGTTTCAGTGATTTTCACAACAAAAAAATCATAATACCCCTTATCTGGCTCATCATACTCTTTAGTTCCCCCTATCAGGTATCCCCCATCTTTTGTAGCAATTACAGTCCTTAAATCTTCAAACCCTAACTCTTGATCAAATATCTCTTTATTCCATATTTCATTACCATCTCCATCTATTTTTTTTATTCTATAATTAAAACCTCCTGAATATTTATCATCTTCATAGGTTCCTCCCAAAATATAGCCCCCATCAGGCGTTCTTAAAACAGATGCTTGGATATTATTCCCTCGGTCAACATCTGCATTACTGAAGTATGTCTTTTGCCATATTTCTTCACCTTTTACGTCCACTTTTACTACCCACAATGCGATTTCTCCCGGTAATGTAAAACTCCAGGTATACCCGGCTAATAAATATCCTCCCTCTGGTGTATCTGTTATAGCATATAAAAGATCATCATTACCTCCGCCTATTGTTTTTTCCCATAATTTAGTTCCATCTTCGTCTATTTTAACTAGCCAATAATCACTCCCACCTAGATTTTCTGCTTCTTTTGAGCCTGATTTAGTACTTGAAGATATTCCTCCTAGTAAATAACCACCATCAACGGCAGGATATATAACTGTAAGTTCGTCAATACCGGTGCCACCTAAAGTTTTTTCCCATACAATTTCAGGGGGTAATTCTTTAGCAATGTATGGAGTAATTATAATGTAATCGATTTTTGTATTAAAGCCCCCAAATGCGTCAATTGTTAATACTCCATCCTTTACTTGTATTACATTAGTAGCTGTTTTAAATCTGGAACTGGATCCTATTTTACCAGTACTTATAAAGTTATCAATTATATTAATTTCTTCAGCATTAATAGTATGATGTGGAGTGTCGCCAGGCTTATCTTCATCAGCATCTCCTACACCAACGCTCACCGTATATGCCCCGTTAGGCAAGCTAATTTCCCATATTCCTTCTTGTTTCACTCCATTTAAACCACCTACATCATCATACTGCATGTGAATAAAAGTATTATGCAAATCGTCAATTGAAGAATAGTTTCTGTTTCTGGTATTTAGAACAAAATCAAATGGGGTCTTGCCATCTTCTTTTAACCAACCATAACTATAACCCGCGTCTTTATAACCATAAGGTAATCCTGAATCAACAATATAATTTTGAGGGGGAGTCAACGAAGATGGTGAAAAATTAACTTGAATAGGCTTTATACTTAACTGTGTAACATAAATTTGAACGGTTGCTGAAGAGCTACCTAAACCGTTGCTTGCTTCTATTTTTAAGTTATACTCAGGGTTATATATATTAATAAGCTGGGCATTGGTCTTGATTTCACCTGTATTTTCATCAATAGTGAAAGCTTCATTTAAATTTCCGCTGGCTATACTATACTTTAAATTGTTACTATTTACATCCTGGGCAACTATCTTTCCAACAATAGTTCCTGTATCCTGATACTCCCATACAGAAAATTTCTGATCGTTTATAAGCGGAAATTCATCTATCGATCTAATCGTAAGACTGTTTATTTTAGTATTAAATCCTCCGGCAGCATCTACAGTAAGTCTATTATCATGAACAGAAGTAGTAGTGCTCGAAGAAGTAAATCGTGTTAAAGCTCCTGCATTTCCTTTGGGTACAAAAGATGATATGACAGGTTTACCTTCTATATTTATTGAATGGGAAGGAATCGTCCCTAGTTGATCTACTCCCCCATCACCCACTTCAACTGTGACTTCATAATCCCCATTAGGTATTTCAATTTCCCACATACCTTCCTTGTTCACTCCAGCCAGGCCTCCCACACTGTTGTATTGCATGTGGATAAAAGTATTCTGGACTATATTAAGGTTATCAAAATTTCTTGTGCGAGTATTTGCAGAAAGATTTAAAGGAGTTTTAGAGTTAATATCTATCCAACCATAGGTAAGACCATTTGCCTTGCTCCCAAAAGGTTGACCTGTATCTAATAAATAATCTTCAGGATTTGATACGCTATCTGGTTGAAAGTTAATACGTGTTGTAAAGTAATTCCTTCTACGAGAAACATTTACCGCCCATACCTGTGATGTACCATCTTCTGCTGTGACAGTGTATAAAACAGGTTTTGTAAAATCCTGAGCAATTCCCGATGCTGGTTCTATAGTTGAATTTTCGGGTACTTCAATGTTGGGAATTAAATTGCTAATATTTGTGCTATAATCTAATTGAACCTGAACTTCATGATTTTCTGGTAAAAGGGCTACATTTTCATCTTGGATATTAAAAGAAAAAGAAGTTATATGAATATTTGAATAATCAGGTTTTAATTTAACAATCCAGTAATCATGTCTTCCCTTACTATCTTCTGATTTATCAAAAGAGGTATTACTATCTGTATAACCTCCTAAAAGATAACCGCCATCTGGGGTTGACAATACAGATGATAAATAATTAATTGTAGACCTGCCTTCTATTCCGCTACCTACAGTTTTATCCCATTCTTTAGTGCCTTCATCATCTACTTTAATCACCCAATAATCAGAATAACCTTTATGATCGTTACTTTTCTCCCCAGACATACCACTTGCCGATCCCCCGCCCAACAGGTAACCCCCATTGTAAAGTGGTTGTATAGATTTTAATTCATCCGTATAATTCCCTCCTAGGGTTTTATCTATTAATACATTCCCGTCCACATCAAGTTTAACAATCCAGTAATCATAACTCCCACGGGACACTTCCGTCTTATCTCCTGAAATATCACTTGCCGACTCACCTGCAAGAATATAACCACCTGCAATGATTGAGATATCAGTTATATTATCTTGACTATTACCGCCTATTGTTTTATCCCAAATTTTATTTCCATCCTGATCAATTCTTATCACCCAGTAATCTCCATAGCCCTTATTATCTTCGGTTTTATCAAATGACTTATTACTTGCAGAGTTCCCACCTAAAAGGTAACCTCCATCTTCAAGGGCAACCATAGTTTGTAAAGAATCTTCAGGATTAGGGCCATTACCACCGTATGTTTTATCCCATATCTTATTGCCTTTTTCATCTATTTTAATTATCCAATAATCATCGCCCCCTCTACTTGCCTGTGTTTTATCACCGGAAGGACCTCCTGAGGAAGTTCCGCCTATTAAATAACCTCCATCAGCAGAATTTACCAGAGATGTTAATATATCAGATGCACTACTACCTAAAGTCTTATCCCATAATTTAGTTCCGGAGGCATCTATTTTTACAATCCAATAATCTGCTCCCCCTTTAGAAGGTTCTGATTTGTCCTCATGCGCCGTCCTATATCCATTATATCCTCCTACTAAATAACCCCCGTCTGGGGTAGCTATTATTTTAACTAAATACGCAGAAAAATCAATTCCACCCAAGGTTTTATCCCAAATTTTATTCCCTTCATCATCTATTTTGACAATCCAATATCCAGTTTTATCTTCAGTTTTATCACCTGAAATGCCACTTGACGAACTGCCTGCTAAAATGTATCCCCCATCATGTGCGGGTACCATATCTCTAAAAAAATCTGTATCATCCCCGCCAATTGTTTTATCCCATTGTATTGACGGAGCTTGTGAGTAAATGGCGAAATAAAAGAGGAGAAAACTTAGTACGAAAATAGTTTTTATCATAATACAGGATTTAATAGTTCTACCTAAATTATGGGGTAAGAGAGATAATCTTAATATGATATTTTAAGCGAAATTTTAATTATTCATATAAAATTATATCTCTGATAAATGTAATATAATTTTTCGGGTTTATTTTTGCTAAAAATCTATTTTTCAGCAAATTATAACGATTAATTTTTTGTGGACTAATTGTCTCTCTATCATCATTAATTCTTTCAACTCTAGCCCGGCCTTAAGAAATTCCTACTTCAAGACATTATATGACTTTAAATTTAGGTTGAATGATTGTATGCTGAATTAAAGTTAAACTTAACCAAAGTGTCAATTTTAAAGCTGTCATAATAATTTCTTGGTATATTTTTTGTCTAATTCACCGTCATGGAACAAACGCAGGAGAAAAAGGCCACAAAAGAAGGATTCGTTACTATAAATGGAGCACGAC
>JBALXG010000024.1:9436-13985 GCA_036961055.1 Leeuwenhoekiella sp.
GCTGGAAATCCCCCGGGATGCTTTAGTAGTATTTACCGGAATTTCTGGGTCAGGAAAATCATCCCTTGCATTTGGCACATTATACGCCGAAGCACAACGAAGGTATTTGGAATCTGTGTCCCCCTACGCCCGTCGACTTTTTCATCAAATGCCCATTCCGGAAGTAGATGAAATTGAAGGGTTGCCACCGGCAGTTGCCCTACAGCAACAACGCGGTTCTGGCACTACCCGGTCTTCGGTTGGATCTGTGACTACTTTATCAAATTTATTGCGGATGTTATATTCCCGTGCGGGCGATTATCCTGCGGGCCAGTCTATCTTATATGCTGATTCCTTTTCGACTAACACCCCAGAAGGTGCCTGCCCTGAGTGTCACGGACTTGGCAGGGTTTACCAGGTAACCGAAAAAAGCATGGTTCCTGATAACACCTTAACCATAAGGGAAAGAGCTATAGATGCATGGCCTAAAGCCTGGCAGGGAAAAAATCTTCGTGACATACTGGTCACCCTGGGTTATGATGTTGATGTTCCCTGGAAAGACCTTCCTAAAAAAGATCGCGACTGGATCTTATTTACAGACGAGCAACCACAGGTTCCGGTATACCGCGATTTAAACCGCAAAGAGGTAGAACGCGCTATCAAAAATAAAGTTGACCCCAGTTATAAGGGTACGTTCACAGGTGCTAAAAAATATGTGCTGCACACATTTGCAAACTCACAGAGTGCTTTAATGAAAAAGCGAGTGTCTCAATATATGTTGAGCAGTGAATGTCCTAGTTGTCATGGTAAACGTTTACGCCAAGAATCACTTTCTGTCACTTTTGCCGGATATGATATTGCCGATATTTCGAGGCTTCCATTAAAGAAATTACGTGCTATCTTCTCTCCATATAGTGATGGTTCAGCATCAGGTTTAATCGAATTAGCCAAAAAGCATGAGGAGAAAGCGATCGTGGCACAACGCATAGCTGAAGATCTTGTGGCTAGAGTAGAAGTTTTATTAGAATTAGGCTTGGGCTACTTATCCTTAGAGCGCAGCACCCCTACCCTTTCTCCCGGTGAACATCAGCGTTTAAGACTGGCTACTCAGGTACGAAGTAATTTATTCGGCGTGGTATATGTTTTAGACGAACCCTCTGCAGGATTACATCCTGCAGATACCGAAGCTTTGTTAAAAACCTTAGATAGATTAAAGGCCAGCGGCAATTCGCTTTTTGTAGTTGAGCATGAGTTAGATGTCATTCGCCATGCTGATTGGTTAGTAGATGTGGGTCCGGATGCTGGTGAAGGTGGTGGTGAAATTTTATATAGCGGGCAACCGGAAGGCTTAAAAAACATTTCAAGATCTAAAACCAGAGAACATCTATTTAATGATCTCCCATTTGAAAATTCCAAAAATCACGAACCTTCTGGATGGTTAAAATTAAGTGGAGTTAGCCGAAATAATTTAGCGAACCTTGATGTGTCTTTTCCTTTAGGCGTTTTGACTAGTGTCACCGGGATTTCAGGCTCGGGGAAAAGTAGTTTGGTAAGTCAGGTTTTAGTCGATTTAATGTCCACCCATTTAGGAAATGGCCTTTCTCACGAAGAAGAAGAAGAAGAAGAAGAAGAAGAAGATGCCCTGCAACAGGATGTTGTAGAAACGCTGGGTGGTAAAATATCTTCAGGGGCTGAAAACATAAAACGAATGGTGGTTGTCAATCAAAAACCCATTGGCAGAACACCGCGTTCAAACCTGGCTACATATACCGGTTTATTTGATGTTGTTAGAAAATTATTCACTTCAACAGAATTAGCTAAAAAACGCAAGTATAGTGCCGGTCGCTTTTCATTTAATGTTGGTAAAGGGCGGTGCCCAAATTGTGAAGGAGAAGGCTTTGTGATGGTAGAACTATTGTTCCTGCCTAGTGTTTACGCTCCCTGCCCTGTTTGTAAGGGGACTCGTTATAATGACGAAACTTTAGAAATTACCTATCAGGAAAAAAATATTGCACAGGTGCTGAGTATGACGGTTAATGAAGCTGTTGAATTTTTTAAAGAAGATGACCGGGTAAGCCGCCCTCTTAATGTACTGAAAGAAGTAGGTTTGGGCTATTTACGTTTGGGTCAACCAGCAACAGAACTCTCTGGTGGAGAAGCACAGCGCATAAAGCTTGCTAAAGAACTTCAGCGCGTGAACCGAGGGAATACACTGTATATTTTAGATGAACCTACTACAGGTTTGCATCCTACTGATGTAGAAAAATTACAACTTCAATTATCGAGATTAGTTGATGCAGGAAATACTGTAATAGTCGTAGAGCATGATATGCAAATAATTGCCGGAAGTGATTGGGTTATTGACATAGGTCCCGGAGCCGGAGAAGAAGGTGGAAAAGTAGTAATAGCAGGAACGCCTGAAGAAGTCGCAAAAAACACACAAAGTAAGACAGCACTTTATTTAGCGAGAAAACTAAACGGTAATCTCTAATTTCAGGAAGATTAACGAAAACAGGATTTGGCATGTTATAAATAATACTTGCCCAAAATTAACACATTCCTTATTATATAACTTAAAAAGGGATGCTTGTCTAGATACATGCACTTCACCTTTTATTTTTTGTAAACAAAGGACTGAGTTAAAAATCACTCCTTTTACGCTGATTCCAAAAAACCACTTTAACTAGAATAATTCAGAAATTACCATTTTTTTAATCCTAGTAATTTCTTGCCTAATTCAGTTAATTCAGCTCTTTTATATTTTGTTTGCTCCCAATTTCTAGGATCACCCTGACACGCATAACCTTCTGGAGTAACTTTATTTCTCCATGAATCAACTCTCCATTTTCGCGAAACCTTGTTATATTCTTGTGCTGGCATCATGACGATATATTGAGCTATTCTTACTTTATTCTCAGAATGATTAGGGCGAATCCTTGGGGGCTATCTTAAACCAGACCAGTACAAAGGTGGTTCAGTAACTTGGAGTAATCAATGGGGTAAAAGAGGGGAAATATCTATTACAGTTGATACCCTGACTAAAAACCCAACTATGGAACTGGATTATAATTATAAAAAAGAACCTCGTAACTATAAAGTAAACCTTGTTTCAATACCTTCCAATATTGGCAATGGTAAAATATGGTATTTCCTTTGTCCTGAAACAAATAAACGATGCCGTAATCTATATTCAATAGGCGGTTACTTCTTACACCGTAAAGCCTTTAAAGGAGCTATGTATGAAAGCCAAAAACAAAGTAAAAAATGGCGAGCAATTTAAAGGGTTTATGGCTCTTACTTTGATTTTGATCAATATTACAAAGAACTTCATTCAAAGCATTTTAAAAAATATTATAACGGTAAACCTACAAAGCGGTATTTGTATCTAATGCAAAAAATAAATGAAGCAGAAAGACATAGTGTTAGAGATATTGAACGGCTTTTAGTATTTGGCTATTAGATATTTAATTATGTTTGTTACTCAATCAAACATAAAAAAATGGGAATATTTTCTGCTAAAAGCCTAACCGAAAGTCAAATAAATAAATTAAATGAAATTCTACCAGATGGATTTCAAAAATCTGAATGGTATGACAATGATTTTAAAGTGCCAAACAGTATTTATTTAAAAGTTGAAAATCTCTACAATGCTACTAAAAATTCCTATATAGAATCAAAAAAGGAATTTGACAAAATCACTTTAGAGTTTGAGGAAATCGAAATTAAAAATATTACAATATTTAATACTGAAATTTACCAAGCTGAACCTCTAGGTATGGTTGATATTGGTTGTGTCGAGAAATTTGGCGCAGCTTCAACAGGCGATAGATTTTCAAATGGTGCAATAGGATATGCCATTGAATCAGCAATAGATAGTACTTGGACTAAAGGTAACCTGCAAGAAAACGCTGTAAATAATGTAAAATTTAAATTACTTCAAAAGGCTAAAAGTATTTATCCTGATTGTAATCTACTTTTCAAATATGAAGTTGATTTCAGAGAAATTGGATCTTCAGGAAATGTATTTATTTACATGAGGGGTACTGCGACAAAAGGAGTAAATAAAACAATTGCAACAGTACTAGAAAAAGCGGAAAACGAAATTTCTATTTTAAGAGATGAATTAGAAACTAAAAAAGCAAAGGTTGAAGAACTACAAATAATAAAATCTAAAGTACCTCAAACCTTTAAAGATGTTGTGCCATTTTTGGGTGAATAAAAAACTAACAAAATAAATATTAGCTTGATTAAGCTAAGATGGCTTTTAATTGAAGCCATTTTTTATGACTTTATTCTAAATAAATCAAAATAATATAATAAACTAAATAAGAATTTGTGTTACAAAAGTGTTACAAAAATAAAAAAGCACCTACAAAATTAATTGTAAGTGCTTGATCTGTAAAGTGATCGCGACAGGATTCGAACCTGTGACCGTCTGCTTAGAAGGCAGATGCTCTATCCAACTGAGCTACGCGACCTAATTTTAATTTTATTAAATCTTTTCGTTTTTTAAGAAAGTAAACTTTCTGTCAAAATTTTTAGATTTTATTTGTCGGGGTGGCAGGATTAA
>JBALXG010000250.1:0-4910 GCA_036961055.1 Leeuwenhoekiella sp.
CTTCAATTTGGGGATAATTATTTTTGACACTTATGTCATACGCCATATTGCCTGCAACCAGCGCCATTTCATATTGGTCTAAAGCCGCATGGACTTTTGCTTTTTGCAAAGCGGTTTTAGATTTTAAATATTCATCTTTATCTGTCTTGTTAAAAATACTTAGAGCGCTATCGTAATTTGTGATGGCTTCTTCAAGGTTTTTAAGCATAAACTCACGGTTGCCTTTATATAGATAAGTAGAGGCGAGATGAAACTCATCTTTTAAATCTTTAAATATTTTTGAGGCCTGCTCCAGATATTGGCCTGCTTTTTCATAATTGCTTAGTTTAAGCTGTATTTGAGCGCTAGTAAGAAAACTATTTCCTAACCCTGGAATATCATTTATACCTTGTTGTATAGTAATTGCCTGAATACATTCTATGTTAGCCTTTTTATAATCACCTAACTGAAGATACACTTGAGCTAAATAATTGCTCGTTAGACCTATTCGGTTTTTATTATCAATAGAGGTGGCAAGTTCTCGAGCACTTTCAAAGTTTTTTAAGGATTGCTCGTAATCAAAATTTTGAATTGCAGTGCCTGCTGTTCTACATAGAGAGTCTATGCGGGTATTTATAACCACAGTATTTTGCTGTTTATTTTGCCCAAAAGAGACCGTCATCAACAGCAGAAAAACCAAAAATAGTATTCTATCTTTGTACATCCATGCGGTAATTTTTACAAGGTAAAACTATGATTTTGTTAAAAATAGCCAATTTTTCGTTAGGACCTAGGGCAAACATAATAAATTAAATCTATCAGTCTGCTAGAATATCCACTTTCATTATCATACCAGCCTATTAGCTTCACAAGATTTCCTATTACTGATGTCATTTGAGAATCAAGTATGCAACTGTGAGGATTTCCTACTATATCAATAGAAACCAGAGGAACTTCGGTGTATTCTAAAATCCCTTTTAATGAGCTAAAAGCTGCATTTTTAAAGGCATTATTAACTTCTTCTATAGTAGTATCTCTCTCTACATTTAGCGTGACATCTGTTAATGACCCATTTGCAACAGGCACGCGTATGCCACAACCACCTATAACGTTTGCCAGATCTGGAAATATTTTCGTAAGCGCTTTGGCTGCCCCAGTTGTGGTAGGTACTATTGACTGTCCCGCTGCTCTCGCCCTACGCAGATCATGATGTGGTTGGTCATGTAAACTCTGATCTGTAGTATATGAATGAACCGTTGTTATATAAGCCTGTTTAACTCCGCATAAATCTTTTACTATTTTAATCATGGGTGCTGCATTATTAGTAGTGCAGCTTGCATTAGAAATTATTTTTTCTTCACCGGTTAGTATGTGCTCATTTACTCCTAAAACCACAGTTTTAATAGAATCATCGTCTGATGGAACGCTTAAAATAACTTTTTTTGCGCCTGCTTTAAGATGTTCTTCTAACGAAGATCGCTCTTTAAATTTACCAGAGCATTCTACAACAACATCTATTTCATAACTATTCCAGGGGATTTTGCTTATTTTTTTTTGATTAAATAACTCAATCGATTTACCATTTATTATTAGGAAATTTTTCGATTTAATTTCCTTATACTCAACAAACTCAACTGAACCTTTAAAAATACCATGAATACTATCATATTTAAAAAGATGGCTTAGTGTATAACCATCTGCAATATCATTAATAGCACACACTTCAATTGTGGGATGATCTTCCAGAAGTCTTAGTAGACGTCTGCCAATCCTTCCAAAACCGTTTATACCGATTTTGATTTTTTCCATTATTTGGAATTTTTTTTATAAAAGGTGTTTTTGAGCTTTATATGATGAGCGTACCAGAGCGCCACTTTCTACATGTCTAAAACCCATTTCAAGACCTACAGTCTCGTATTTTTTAAATTGGTCTGGAGTTATAAACTGTTTTACGGGTAGATGCTTCTTAGAAGGTTGTAAATATTGACCAATTGTAACAATATCTACATTAGCGGCGCGCAAATCTTTCATAACCTGCAACACTTCTTCTTCTGTTTCGCCAAGACCCAACATAATGCCAGATTTCGTTCGTTTTATACCATTGTCCTTAAGATATTTTAAAACTCCCAGACTGCGCTCGTATTGTGCTTGTATGCGCACTTCGCGGGTGAGTCTCTTTACTGTTTCCATGTTATGAGACACGACTTCGGGCGATACTTCAATGATTCTGTCTATATTTCGCTCATTACCTTGAAAATCTGGAATTAATGTCTCCAGAGTTGTCTCAGGATTCATGCGCCTAATAGCCTTAATGGTTTCAGCCCACATTATAGATCCCATATCTTTTAAATCATCACGATCTACAGATGTTACAACAGCATGTTTAATTTTCATTAATTTAATTGAGCGAGCAACTTTTTCAGGTTCTTCCCAATCTACTGTTTCTGGTCTGCCTGTTTTTACACCACAGAAGCCACAAGAACGTGTACAAACATTACCTAAAATCATAAAAGTTGCAGTTCCCTCGCTCCAGCATTCACCCATATTAGGACAGCTTCCTGAAGTGCAAATAGTATGTAAATCATATTTATCTACCAGACTTCTCAATTCTGTATACTTTTTCCCGGTGGGTAATTTCACGCGTAACCATTTAGGTTTGGGTTGACGTACAGGTGCAGATAATGTTTCAGTATTCATAGTAAGCTTTTTGCAAAGCAAAGATACAAACTGAAAAGCAATTTAGAATGCTATTGCAGACTCTAGAATAGATGATTGCCGACTCTAGAATAGATGCTGCTTCTAAGGTGTTTTATTGCTAAAATAATAAAATACTCTATACAGGATAAAGCGTTAAAACTTTAGATCGATGCGTTAAAATTATTGCAATTAGTAAAATCTTAGGAAAAAATAGTCATCTACACTATTACTTTTGTAGATGAAGGGAACAATTACTTATAAGATCAATCTATATGAAAAAATTTACTATACATTTATTAATTCTGGCTATTGTAACAGGTGTTTATGGCTTTTATGGTTTTGATTTATATGGAACAGAAGCTGCAAGGGTAGTATTCCTTATCGCAGCAGATTTATTTGTGGTGTCCCTTTTCTCAAGACTCTTATTTAGAGAAAAAGAACAATCTGCCCAACAAGTTGAAATATAAAAGTTAACTTTAATACATAAATTATAATTAAAACCGCTTTACTAATGCGGTTTTTTTGTGCACCACATTAGCACAGTTCTTGATTATATTTAGAAAAAAGTTATGAAATCATATTCAATATTTGCCTTATTTTTTGTGTTTTTTAATGGTTTTGGGCAGAATATTACTCTTAAAAAAGGCATTGTAAATACTGATTTAGAAGCTCACGATTCTTTGCACACTAAGTACTCTCTGTTTATTCCTTCAAATTATGACAGCAATACGTTATATCCCATGTTGTTTGTTTTTGATCCCGAGGGTGATGGTATGCGGGCTGCACGATTATTTAAATCTGCGATAGGTGAAGACTTTGTTATAGCAGCAACAAACGAAAAATTAGGTGATAGTCTCGAGTATAATTTAGAGTTGGGATTAAGTATGATTAAAGATGTAGTTAATAAAATACGTCTTGATCCTAATCATATTTATACTACAGGTTTAGATGAAGGAGCACGCGTTGCCAGCGGACTTACGTTTGTTATAAATAACATATCAGGGGTGCTTGCGATCAATGATATTTTTTTTAAAATGACAAGCAATCAAAATTTTAAAAAAGAAAATTTTATAGGCATGGTAGGAGATGCTTCACCTAATTATTATGGTATGCAAAATGTCTTTGATAGACTAAAAATGTTTAAAAAAGAAAACGTACTATATGAATATGCAGGAGAAGGGGGGTGGCCCAGGGTAGATTATTTAGGTAGTATTTTTAACACACTATATCTTCAACAATCAGAAAAAGTTAAAGAAGAGATACCACAGTCATATATAGATTTATCCTTTACCACAGATTATAATACTGCAGATGCTCTTATAAAAAGGCAAAATTATACAATTGCGTATAATTTTTTAAGTGAGCTCAAAGATAAATATAGACGAAAACACGATCTGGATTCTTTACGCGGTCTCCAAAAGGATTTAAGACGTTTAAAAGGTTATAAAAATCAAAGAAATAGAATTGCAAATAGTAGCGAAAATGAAACTTATCTCGTTGAGGATATTTCATATTTTCTTCAAGATGATATTTCAACAGCAAACTTTGAAAATCTGGGTTATTGGGATGATAAAGTTCAGCAACTAGAAACTGCGGCAAAAGATGATTCTAAACCATATGAGCAGATGGTCGCAAAAAGAATTCTGGGTTATATAAACACCTCACTAGATGATTATATTTCTGTTTTGAACTCAGCCGGAACTGCAAGTCAGAAAATCTTTCCTAATGTGCTTAAAACCATCTTAAAACCTCAAAATTATCAGTCTTATCTTAATATTATAGAGATTGCTGCAAAAGATAAAGATGATAATACAGCTTATTTTTATCTTGAAGAAATGCTCAAAAAAGGCTTTAAAGGCTACGATAAATTGTACAGCATTCCCAATACTGAAGTCTTAAAAATATCACCTACCTATAATTATATTATAAATCGTTATTTAGGGAAATCAAAATACCAGTAGCTCATTTGGTTAAAGGTATCTTCTTTAGAGAATATTCTTCCCCATTCTTGACCTTTTTGTGTACATAATAAAGTAAAGCAAAGGCTATTGCTGTTATAATGAGCATTACAATCCAGGTTTTATCAAATCCAAAAAAAGATATGAGTTGCATTCCTGAGTTATGGCCAAACACGTGAGCTAGAGAAAATGACATACTGTAAAGACCCATATAAGCTCCCTGTCTGCCTAGTTTTGATCTTCTAAGTGCAAATGCATTTCCAAACGGAAAAGCAA
>JBALXG010000251.1:0-4908 GCA_036961055.1 Leeuwenhoekiella sp.
TGAAACCCATATCCCCACAAAAAGGGTCAACAGAATGTATACTACAATTATTGATACATCAATTATATTCATTAGATTTTGGGGTGCTTATTTTGAGATTGCCCAATTTTTATTAGGTTGATTTCCCATTTCAAATTCAAGAACACCTCCACGCATGAGCTCTTCATGAAGGATATAAGTTCTGTTTAAAGGTTTTCCGTTTAACTTAACTGACTGAATATATTTATTATCAAAAGAAGTGTTTTGTGCTAAAATTGTGAAGTTTTTATCTTGACCTACCTTGATAGTAGCTTTTGTAAAAAGCGGGCTGCTTATTTCATACTGGGCAGAGGCAGGATTCATTGGGTATAATCCAAGAGAACTAAAGACATACCATGCAGACATTTGACCGCAATCTTCATTACCACTTAAACCATCAGGTTGAACAGAGTATTGTGTGTTCAAAATTTCACGAACTCTTTCTTGTGTCTTCCAGGGGGCATTTGCTTTGTTAAACATATAAGCGATGTGATGGCTAGGCTCATTGCCATGTGCATATTGACCTATTAAGCCCGAAATATCAGGTGAAGCATTATCGCCTTTCACTTCTGAACTCGTGGTAAAAAGCTGATCTAGTTTTTTAACAAAGGCATCATCACCGCCTTGTAATTTAATTAGTCCTTCTACATCATGAAGTACAAACCAGCTATGTTGCCATGCGTTACCTTCAGTATAATCTGTGGCCTCCCGGTGGCTTGAATAAGCAGGGTCAAATGGTTCTCTAAAACTTACGCCGTCAGCAGATTTTCCTCTCATAAAACCTGTTGCGGGATCAAAAACATATTTATAAGCTTCTGATCTTTTTAAAAAATACTCGTAATCATCAGTTTTCCCCAATTCTTTCGCCATTTGAGCGACACAGTAATCATTATAAGCAAATTCTAAAGTAATGGTAACAGATTCATCTATTGCAGTATACGGCACATATCCAAATTCTTTATATTCTTTTAAACCTCTCTCATCACCCATCATGGTTTTGCGCACTGCTTCGTAGGCTTTTTCAACATCATAATTGCGGTTACCTTTCATAAAAGCGTCTGCTATTACAGATACGGCGTGGTTACCCGTCATCGTATTAGTTTCATTGGCATATAAAGTCCATACAGGTAAACTTCCTTTTTCATCATAATAAATAAGCATAGAATTAACCATGTCATTAATTAAATCAGGATTCATAATATTCAACAAAGGAGTTTCTGCTCGAAAAATATCCCATAATGAAAGTGTCGAGTAAACTTTGTTTTGTGATTTTACAATACTGTCGTTTTGTAGTCGCAGCTGTCCATTACTATCATTAAAAAGAACAGGGGAAAGCTGGGTATGATATAAAGCTGTATAAAAAATTGTTTTTAGAGAATCTACCGGTGTTTCTACAGTAATATTAGAAAGTACACTTTCCCACTTGGACTGAGTTTGCGTTTTTGCTTCTTCAAACTGAGAATTTTTGCCCGAATTATAAAGATTTTCTCTGGCATTCTCAACACTTACGGATGACAGGGCAATTTTAGCGACCATTTCGCTTATGTTTCCTAAAAAAAATTGTCCGCCGGTGATTGTTCCCGCTGCCTCTTTTTGCTTTGTTGAAATATTTTTATCTGCTCTTAAATTAAAGTTTGTAATAGGTGCTGAGGTCTCGATAATGAAAAAAACCTTTTCATTTTTTGCCCAGCCTGTGCTATATCTGTAGCCTACAATGTGGTTTTCATCTTCTACTTTTAAATAACTTTTAGTAGGTTTATCCCAATTTATTGCAAATCCCAGGTCTATAATAAACGAAGGCTTTTCCTGCGAATTGAAAGTATATTTATGAAAAGCAACATAATCTGAAGCCGTTAATTCTACTTCAACATCAGGTTCATCTAGATGTACTTTATAATATCCGGGGGATGCATGTTCTGAATCATGCTTAAAACCTGATTTATATGGCAGGCTGTCCCTTGATTTCCCAAATAAAGAAAGATCTAGATCCTTATTTACCGGCATTAGCAGGACATCTGCAAGATCTCCTATTCCAGTACCGCTAAGGTGAAGATTGCTAAATCCCGATATAATAGAATCGGTAATATGATATCCTGAGCACCAATCCCAACCAGAAACACCGTTATCAGGGCTGGGTTGCAGCATTCCGAATGGTGATGTCGCACCAGGAAAAGTATGTCCATGACCTCCGGCACCTATAAACACATCTACATAATCTGAAGTGTTCTTTACTGGCTTCTCAATTTTCTTAGTATTAGTACAAGAAAAAGCAATAACTAAAATAATGGCTAATAGTGCCTGAGCGTTTTTATTCATTTTACAATACATGCTATTAATTAGTAAAGCTTCAATTAGGATTTTGTTAATTATATCATTAACTAATTACAAAAACATCTTAAATGTATAATTGTCGCTAAATCATTAAATATGTATAATTTTACCCATCAGCAGAATAAATTTAGACCAATAACCCTTCTGTCGAGCTAAACAGCAAAATTTCAAGTCTATTAAAATTTCACATGTCATATCCCTATGTCTAAAAAGCTTGACGAATTTTTGACACATAACTCATCATCAACTTATACGATTACCTATAAGCATCATATTATTTTTTGGATTATATATTTCATATTCACCGCTTTAAGATGGGGAAGTTATTTTCATGATTATTCTTATTCTTTAAAAACCACATTAATAGGCTTCCCCATACATATTGTACTGTGCTATTTTAATATTTATTATTTAATGCCTAAATTTATTTTTAAACAAAAATATGTAGCCTACACGATTTCAATTCTCCTGTCCTTGTTTGTAATGCTTCTGGTCAAGTTTAACCTTACTTATTATTTGGTGAGCACAAGCGTATGGCCTGAAGGCCCTGAAGAAATTCATAGTCTCACCATAGATTATGCTGTAGAAATGATGTTAGGTGAATTTTATGTGATTTCATTTGTGACCGCCATTAAAATCACAACAGACTGGCTAAATGAACATAATAAATTACATGATTCTGAAAAAAGACAGTTAGCGACAGAATTAAAGTTTTTACGCTCTCAGGTTTCGCCCCACTTTTTCTTCAATACTCTAAACAATATCTATTCATTAGCGCTGGAAAAATCAGATAAAACCCCTGAAATAGTACTTAAATTGTCTGAAATGATGAGATATTCACTATATGCAACTAAAAAAAACAGACAGCAACTTACCAGAGAAATAGATTGTATTCAAAACTATATTGAACTTGAGCGTATACGTTTTGATGATTCCTTACATTTAGAATTTAATATATCAGGCGATTTAGACAATCATACAATCGCTCCTATGTTATTAATTCCATTAGTCGAAAATTGCTTTAAACACGGTGCCAGCAAGAGTATTAATGAGATTTGTATTAAAATTGATGTGAATGTTAGCAATGAATTTTTAACTTTTAAAATAAGTAATACTATTCCTAATTATATAAACAATACAAATGATGAAGAACATGGAGGTATTGGCTTATCAAATGTGCAGAAAAGGTTAGAATTAGGATATAAAAAGGAAGATTATAACCTCTCTATTTTTGAGAAGAATAATATATTTAATGTAATTCTTAAATTAAAAGTGTGAAAATACTCAAAGCAATTGTCATAGATGATGAGCCCCTTGCAATAAATGTAATTAAAAACTACACTAATCAAATAGCAGATATTGAATTACTTAAAACTTTTTCAAATGCTGTTGAAGCTTCCTCCTATCTTCATACAAATCAGGTTGATCTTATTTTTCTGGATATTAATATGCCCGTATTAAACGGATTAGATTTTTTAAGCAACATACAGCATCAACCTATGGTTGTTATGACCACAGCCCATGAAGAATATGCCTTAAAAAGTTTTGAACTTGAAGCGATAGATTATTTAGTAAAACCTATTTCCTTTCCTCGGTTTTTACGAACAATTCAAAGAATCATAAATTTAAAGCAAGGTGGAAATGAGATTTCGCAACCAGAAAATTCAAGCATTTTTATTAAGATAAATAAGAAGAAACTTCAGAAAATAATTATTGATGACATTGTCGTTATTGAAAGCCTAAAGGACTATATCAGAATTAAAACTACCTCATCTAAATACATTATTCATAAAACTTTAAGCAGTTTTACTGATGAACTCCCCACAGATAAATTCATCAGAATTCATAGATCTTTTACAATAGCGATCAATAAAATTGATGCTATAGAAGGAAATAGCTTAGAGGTTGATGGCGTTAGATATACAATAGGACGAAGCTATATGACTGATGTCAAGAAAAGAATCTTAAATGATTCTAATTTTTAGAAATAAGACTGTATAACACCTTTTAATTTAATGAGTTGCGTAAAATGTTTTAAGGATGTGGCATAAACTCCTTTTTCTTTAAACGCTCACTTTCTTCTGCATCAGTTGATCGTTCATTATCAGACAGCTTGAAGTTTCCAAAATTGTACTTTACACCAAAGCGTACATATCTGTTCTCTGATTTAGCAAAGAAACCATTATCCTGATTAAGATATTTAGCAGAAACTGGCATATTGAGTGTATTAAAAATATCTTCAACATTTACAGTTGCCGACAGTCTTTCGTTAAAAAATGTTTTTCTTAAACCAAGGGAAACTGAAGATTGTGGTCTGTCCCATGTATAGGTACCCATCACATAGTCATTGAGAAAATAGGCGCTCAATTCACCTGTAAAAGTCCCATCTTTTGATAATGTAAAGTAATTGCCCAGCACTGAATAGTTAGCATAAACATCATTATCGAGATATTGATTTTCAATTTCTAGCGTTGGGAAATGAATTTTAGAATAAAAGAATGAGGTTACAAAATTTAGATACCACCAGTTGGTTATTGAAGAACCATATAAAAAGTCTAC
>JBALXG010000252.1:0-4886 GCA_036961055.1 Leeuwenhoekiella sp.
TGCCCAAATTTATTTACATCCCAAAACAGGGAATTAATTTAACTCAGCCACCTAAAAATTAATTAAGACTGGCTTTAAAATGACTGTAATGAAAAAATTATTTTTACCCATTTTCATCTTATTTGTAAGTTTAAGCTCATTTGCTCAAACAAAAGTTGGTACAATTGACAGTGACTTAGTTTTGGCCAGTTTACCAGAACTTTTAACAGTGCAAAGCCAACTAGAAACTTATGGAGCAGATCTTGACAAACAATTTAGTGATTTAGTCACAAAATATCAGGATCAGGTTAAGGCTTATCAAACTGTAGAGACAACCGCTACAGAAGCAGATAAGAAAACTAAGCAACAAGAGCTTGCAAGCCTTGAACAGGATATTCAGAAATTTCGTCAGAATTCTCAGGGTTTAATTCAGGTGAAACAAAATGAATTAATGCAGCCTTTATATGAGAAAGTAGGAAAAGCCTTAGAAGAAGTTGCTAAAGCTCAAAAATACACTCAGGTTCTAACTCTTAATGCAGGTGTAGGCTATTTTGATCCTGCATATGATCTTACTCAGGCAGTAGCTGATAAAATAGGTGTTCCGCTTAAGCAATAGTTTATAGAAAACCTTAAATAAAAAAAGGAGCTTTAGTGCTCCTTTTTTTGTGCTTTATAATAAGATTATCTGCTGTAATTAGGAGATTCTTTTGTAATTGTTACATCATGAGGATGACTTTCATGAATACCACTGGCAGTGATTTTTACAAATTTGCCTGTTTCTTTTAAAGTTTCAATATCTTTTGCACCACAATATCCCATACCTGCGCGCAGTCCGCCTATAAATTGATGAACGCTTTCATACAATTCACCTTTATATGGCACTCTGCCTACTATTCCTTCAGGTACTAATTTCTTAATATCGTCTTCTACATCCTGAAAATAGCGATCTTTTGAACCGGTTTTCATCGCCTCAACAGAACCCATACCGCGATATGTTTTATATTTTCGGCCTTCATAAATAATTGTTTCTCCCGGTGATTCTTTTGTTCCCGCAAGTAAAGATCCTAACATGACACAATCTGCACCAGCGGCTATCGCTTTAGGTATATCACCTGTATAACGTATACCGCCATCTGCAATTACGGGAACTCCGCTACCTTTTATCGCAGCTGCAACCTCAAGTACTGCACTAAACTGAGGAAAACCTACTCCTGCAACTATACGTGTTGTACATATAGACCCGGGCCCTATACCTACTTTTACAGCATCTGCTCCGGCTTCAACTAGATATCTTGCAGCATCTGCAGTTGCAATGTTGCCCACTACAACATCAAGGTCTGGGAATTTCTTTTTTATTTGCTTAAGCACGGTTACCACACCTCTTGTATGACCATGAGCTGTATCTATCACGATGGCATCTACGCCTGCGTTTACAAGAGCTTCTGTCCTTTCTACAGCATCAGCAGTAACACCTACAGCCGCTGCAACTCGCAGACGCCCGTAAAAATCTTTGTTTGCTATAGGTTTTTGAGTAAGTTTTGTTATATCTCTAAAAGTGATCAGACCTATAAGTGTGTTGTCATCTGTTACAACAGGAAGTTTTTCAATTTTACTTTGTTGAAGAATACCTTCTGCATCTGCCAGAGAAGTCCCTTCTGAAGTAGTTACAAGGTTTTCACTTGTCATCACTTCTACAATAGGACGCTCATTATCTTTTTCAAATCTAAGATCCCTATTGGTCACGATTCCTTTTAATTTGCCAGCTTCATCTACTATAGGAATGCCACCTATGCCATGCTCTGCCATATTTTGTTTGGCATCTTTAACCTTTGCTGATAATGGTAAAGTTACAGGATCTAAAATCATCCCACTTTCTGCACGTTTTACCCTGCGCACTTTAATAGCCTGAGCTTCTATGCTCATGTTTTTGTGCAAAACACCTATGCCTCCCTCTTGTGCAATAGCAATAGCCATTTGAGATTCGGTTACAGTATCCATCGCTGCAGATACTATAGGAACATTGAGCGTTATATTTCTAGAAAATTTTGACTGTATATTTACTTCTCTGGGAAGCACTTCAGAAAATGCAGGAACCAGAAGTACGTCATCGTAAGTAAGACCTTCTCCTAGTATTTTTGAATCGTGAGCTATCATCGCAATTAAGATTTAATTGCGTGCAAATGTACGGTATAAAACCGAAGTTTTAACTATAGGAAAGATAAACTAGATCGATTTAACCTTAACACAACACAATAAGGATAGAAACACGAGTAAAGTTGAATATTACCCCGTTTAAAGTCAATTTTAATGATAATTGAGAAATATTTTTGAAGCTTCATTATGAGCAGATTCAAAACTCATGGTTCTAATGCCAGTATTTGCTTTAACTGAAGCAAAATAAGAAAGCATTTTTTCGGTAGGCATATTTCCTGTAAGTTCATCTTTTGCCATTGGGCAACCTCCAAAACCCTGTATTGCCCCGTCAAAACGTCGACATCCGGCTTTGTAAGCAGCATCAACTTTTTCAAACCACTTAGTGGGAGTTGTGTGTAAATGGGCACCAAACTCAATATTGGGATATTGTGCAATAAGATTTGAAAACAAATAATCTATCGTTTCAGGATCTGATGTACCTACGGTATCTGAAAGTGAAAGTATTTTTACCCCCATTTTAGCCAGTTTTTCGGTCCATTGACCTACTATTTCTACATTCCAGGGATCACCATAAGGATTGCCAAACCCCATTGAAATATATGTCACAACCTCTTTGTTATTTTGGCTGGCGATATTTAATATTTGGTCTAAAACTTTTACAGATTGCGCAATTGTTCTATGCGTGTTACGCATTTGAAAATTCTCTGAAATACTAAATGGGTAGCCTAAATAATCTATCTCTTCAAATTGAACCGCGTCCTCTGCACCTCTGTAATTTGCAATAATTGCCAGTAATTTAGTTTCCGTTTTACTTAAATCAAGCAGCGATAAGACGTCTGCTGTATCTATCATTTGAGGAATGGCTTTAGGAGAAACAAAACTACCAAAATCTACAGTTTCAAAACCACATCTTAAAATAGACTGTATGTACTGCGCTTTTTCAACCGTAGGTATAAACTGTCTTATGCCTTGCATAGCATCCCGAGGACATTCTATAATTTTAATTGCTTCTGACATACGAGAAAATGTAGATCAAATATACAATAAGAAATAAGCTTGAAACAGGGCAGATTCTCAACTTTGTGCTTCTGGTAAGACAAGTGTAAATACAGAACCTTCATCTGGTTTGCTTTCTACCTCAATCCTGCCTCCTAATTTTTGCACAATATCATTGCTTAGTATTAACCCAATACCATTACCAGCTTCATTTGAGGTGCCCTGAGAAGTGTATCTATTACCCTCCTGAAATATTTGAGTAATGGTTTCTTCAGAAATACCAACACCTGTATCTGCAACCGAAATGTAATTTTCATTGTTTTTTGTTTCCATTGAAAATTTAATTACACCATTCTCTCCGGTAAATTTTATGGCATTATCTACAAAATTGCGTAGCACCACTTCTACTACATGACTATCTGAAACAATTGTATGACCAGGATCTACATTAATTTCTAAGGAGATATTTTTTTCTTTTATACGGTTGAGTTTTGACTCTAAAATAACATCAATGACTTCTCGTACTTCTACAGGATGACTATCAAATTTATACCCATCTAGTTGTGATCGTGCCCATGCTAAAACACCATCTAAAAGACGATAAATACCCTTTGTCTGCACACTTAGTTCTGTAGTGAGCATTAAGAGTTCTTTTTTGCTAAAGGACTCAATATTTTCCTTCAAAAGATCTACCATAGTTATTATAACACTCAATGGACTTTTTACGTCATGAGCTACGATGGAAAAAAGATTGTTTTTTTGTGCATCTATTTTTTCAAGGTTTTTATTATTCTCGTTAAGAATTACCTGCTTCTCATAAAGTAATTTATTTGCTTTTTGCTTCCCGGTGTAAAGACGATATACAATAAATAAAAGAACAAGTAAAATGGCAGTAAACACAACTACACCACCTATAACAAAACGCTGATTTTGAATTTTTAAATCCTGCATCTCTGTCTCATGACGTAGTACTTTATTGTCATTCTCTTTCTGCAGCGTTTCAAACTCGACCTTTAAATTTTGCTGTATCTGCATTTGCTCACTATTGTGCAGCCTTTCATTTAGATCTACATATAACTCCTTGTAATTAAGAGCGCGCTCGTAATCCTTAATTTTTGATGAATATTGTGATAATGTTAAATACAAGTCAAGTAAAATGTCTTCATCCTTTAGTCCTTTTGACTGCTCTTCCAACTCTTCTAATTCAGAAGCAGCAGCATCCAGTTGATCAAGAGCGATATAACTTCTGGCTTTGAAAATCTTATCAATTAATTTAAACTGAGCAGGAATTTCTTCAAATGTCATTGCGATATTTAAAGACTCAAGTGCCGCTGCATAATCCAGCAGTTCATACTGAGCAGCTCCTCTGTTTACATATGAAATTGCCAGTTCTCTGTTCTGCTTTAAATCACTATTAATTTTAATTGCTTTTTCTGCATACACCAGTGCAGTATCATATTTTTTCATGGCTCTGTAAACACCACTAAAATTTGTAAAAAACCTACTTACATTATTTGAAGGGTCATTCTTAGGCACATATGACATGGCTTCATTAAAATAAGTGAGAGCAGATTTATAATCCCTTAAATAAAAGTCAAGAGCTCCTATATTACCATAGACTTTAGCAATTCCAGAACTGTCATTCAACTTCTTGTAGTATGGAGCTGCCAGTAATAACATACGTATTGCATATGAATATTTAGCAGTCATTATATAGTAGGTTCCCTTTCTATTATAACCTGATGCCAGACCACGTT
>JBALXG010000253.1:0-4875 GCA_036961055.1 Leeuwenhoekiella sp.
CTTCTTTATATTTTGAGACAGATTGTAAACTCTCGATTGCAGTTAAAAGATTTTTATCTAAATAATATTTTTGCTGGTCATGAAATGATTTATACTCATTAATTACTCCTAGAGCATGTAATAAATTCACATTATTAGAATCAAATTTTATCATATATCTCGAACAGTCCTTTATCAAATGCAACAGCCTATCTTTACCAAATCCTAAACGAGTTTCAGGCATAGTCAAACCTTTTTCAATTACATGATAATTTCTTATAATATAACTTATAAGTTTAGTCTTATCGTTCTCATAATCCAAAGATGCAGAGTTTTTTAAGTATTTCTCCCTATCATATTTATAGGCTTTAATTAATTGTTGTCTTGTATATATTTTTTTTAAATGATATATGATCTTTGGAAATTTAGATTTTATAAAATTTTTCATTTTTTTAATTTATTTTTAATAAAACCAATAATATTGGCTCCCATATATTTACTTAAATATAAATTAATCCAAATAGCCATTCCTATTAACAATAAAACACCTATTCCTACTAAAGTGAATCCACTAAAAAAATAGGATATGAACCAACCACAACAAATACATGTAAAACTGATTAATGTAATCTTCATTAATAGGGCAGTAGGAGAAAAATCGAAAAGTTTATAGCATATAAACCATGTCATTCCTAAATAAATTATATATGAAATAAAGTAATTGATCCCTAAACCTTCAAAACCTAATAATTTAGAAAAGAATATAAGAAGAAGGTAATCACAGATAAAATGAACCGCCTGAACCATTACATATTTCACTGGCTTATTTTTTGCCATAATTGAATAACTAAATGGAAAACCTAAAACCCTAAGGGCAACTCCCAAAACCTGCCAACGTATAATTTGAGAACCTTGGATAAATTCTGAAGAATACAATATTTGTAAAATAAATGAAGAAAAAATTAAAATAAATACTACACCAATACTAGAAATTAACAACCCAAGTTCCATCTGCTCATTCACTAAATTATTTAGCTTTTTATTATCGGAAACTAGCTCCATCATCCTCGGCATAAAATCAACTCCCATCGCGGTTAAAATTATTCCAATGTACATATTAGATATTGTCCAACTTGCTTGATAAATGCCTACAGTACTTAAATCAAATGCGCTATTCAAATATATTCTGGATAGATAAGAAAAAATTCCAGAGATTATAGCGGATATGCTAAAGCCTAATCCCAGATATAGCAAATTTTTAAATTCGCTTTGAACAACTGACTTAGAAGGCGTAACGACTTCAAGCTTCAACTTTCTAACTTGAAGCCAAGTAAATAACATTGCCATTAAACCAATCCCAAATAGATAAAGAGGAATACCCTTTACACCTAGAAAAAACACAAGAGAAATGGTTAAAATAGTACCAGAAATTGAGCCGTAAATTTGGCTAATAGCCAGGCCCCTGATATTTCTTAAACCGTTTAATATAGCTTTTTGCCCTTTTGATATAGTATTGAAAATAATTACAAATGAAACCAGTATTACACCTGTAAAATAATCTTCTGTATCAAATAAAGATTTACTGATAGTCTTTGAAAAACATATGGACAATAAAGTCACTAAGACACAAATTAATAACAGGCTTCTTTTTAAAATTAAAATCACCTTTAATTGATGATCATGATCATCATGATTTTTTGCAATTTCTCTCACACCACTTTGATCAATACCTAATGAAGAAAAAGATGAAACCATTTCAAGGTATGTCTGGTATAGACCCCAAATACCAAAACCACTGGCACCTAAAACTATAGCGACAACTTTGTTACGAATAATACCAAATGTTAATTGACAGATTTGCACTAACCCAATTAGTCCACTGGATTTAAGAATTGAAGTGTATGATGCCATTAATCTAAATAAAAAATAATATTTCAGTTACACCAAGTAACATCATTTTTAATAATTTTTGCCGGAACTCCTCCAACTAAGGACCCAGGTGGTACATTTTTGTTTACTACGGCGCCTGCTGCGATTATAGCTCCATCACCAATTGTGACACCTTTTAGAATAATTGCATTAGTGCCAATCCAAACATTATCACCGACTACAATAGGAACTGTTTTTTCCTTACTTTTTTCCGAAATTTGGTCTGTATTATTTAAGATAGTATGAGCATCACTGTCCCAAAATGTTACATTTTCAGAAATTGCCACATTCTCACCAATTTGTATTTTTTTATAACACTTTATCTGTACATTCCTATTTATATAACCACTTCCCAAAATCAATTTTGCACCTTCCGTTATTATGATATGGGATCCTGGCTTTATTACAAAATCATTCTTAACTATTAATTGCGAATTCTTATACATTTCTAACATACTAGGAAAAGGCTCATTAAAATTTGTACCCTTATTAAAATGTAAATTACCATTCTCAAGGCTTATCTTAGACAATCTACTAATCCTAACCTTTACATTTCCGTAGAATATAATTTTGTATTTATGAAAGAGTTGATTAGTAGGAAAAACATTATAGAAAAGAGTTTGAAAAAAATTGATTGAGAAAATTTTTAAAAAGCCCATTAAAAATTTATAAGAAAAGTTAAATTATTATAATTGCACAGCATGTCACCAAATGTTATAGCTTTTAATTAAAATATTCTCTAAAAGAATACTTATTCTCCTACTCAAAATAATTAAACGTCTGATAACCGCCATCTTTTAGATGCTGGTCTTTTTGCATCAGGCTTACATCACTTTGCATCATATCTTTTACCAGATCCTGCAGATCATATTCCGGGATCCAGCCTAATTTTGTATTTGCTTTTGTAGCATCACCTATAAGCAGTTCAACTTCTGTAGGTCTAAAATATTTAGGATCAACAGCCAGCACTTCCTTCCCGGTTTCTAATTGAAACTCAGGATTAACACAAGACACGACATAGGCTTTTTCATCAATACCTTCACCTTTAAATTCAAGTGTAATACCTACTTCATTAAAAGCCATTCTTACAAATTCTCGTACGGGTGTGGTTTTACCTGTAGCAATCACCCAGTCTTCCGGTTCATCTGCCTGTAAAATCATCCACATCATACGTACATAATCTTTAGCATGCCCCCAGTCTCTTTGCGCATCCAGATTACCCAGATACATTTTATCCTGTAAGCCTAGAGCGATACGGGAAGTGGCTCGTGTAATTTTACGGGTCACAAAGGTTTCCCCGCGTATGGGCGACTCATGATTAAACAAAATACCGTTACAGGCATACATACCATATGCCTCGCGATAGTTTACCGTTATCCAGTAGGCGTACATTTTTGCGACAGCATACGGGCTTCTGGGGTAAAAGGGAGTAGTTTCAGATTGTGGCACTTCCTGCACCTTACCGTATAACTCTGAAGTAGAAGCCTGATAAATACGTGTTTTTTTCTCAAGTCCTAAAAGACGTACCGCATCAAGAATACGAAGCGTCCCTAAACCATCTGCATTACCTGTATATTCAGGTACTTCAAAAGAGACCTGTACATGACTCATCGCAGCCAGATTGTAAATTTCATCTGGTTGAATTTCTTTTATAAGGCGTATAAGATTTGTGCTGTCTGTCATATCGCCATAATGCAATATAAAATGGCGATTTTTCTCGTGTGGATCCTGATATAGATGATCTATACGATCTGTATTAAATAATGACGCTCTTCTTTTAAGGCCATGTACTTCATATCCCTTTTTAAGTAAAAACTCACTAAGATATGCGCCATCCTGACCGGTTACACCGGTGACAAATGCTACTTTCATGCTATAATTGTTGATTATTGTACCACGGCTTCGCCGCTGCGACTCACATAATTGTGGTCCCTGTAAGAATCTTGTAATTTGGGAAACAAAACTTAAAAGCTACTGTTTAGACTAAATAAAGTATAGTTTTAAAGTTCAAATATATCATTCTAAATGTTAAAATAGTTAACATTTATATTTTTTAATGATTAGATAATAATTGCGCGAATTAGGTGAATATTGTACAAAAACTATCATATTATAATACTAAGATGATAACTCAAAAAAATTATTTAAGAAGCCATAACGTTTTCAAATCCTGTTGCAAGATGAATTCCCAGTTTTAATAAAAGGAGTTTCACTCTTTTATTACTTATTTCTTCAATCATTGCATCCTGACCTTTAAATGGCCCGTTTTCTAAAGTGATTTTATCTCCTTTTTTTGCGATAGTATTTACATCATATAATCCCTTTTGCCATTTATCTATAGCCTCTATCTCAATATCGCGCACAATGGCGGGTTTACCCAGCCAGAAAAGATATTTAAACACATGAGGAACTGTAAAGACCTGAGAACGATCTTTATCTTCAAGCTTAACAAACACATAGGATGGAAACAGGGCTGAGGCAACTTTTTTCTTTCTGTCACTCCACTGCCTAATCTCTGTCTTCATAGGACAGTAAACTTCAAAATTTGACTTGCAGAGGGCTGTTGCTACACTATTTTCTTTCCCTTTTTTTACCGAGAGAACATACCAATTCATATTAGGGGTAATCATAAAATTGGAGGGGTAAATGGGAAAACGAAAATACGAAATTTTTGTTAAAATATATTAACTAAAAGGATTTAATCGAGCATATAACAGCAATTTTAACTAGTATTTTCATTAACTACCTCACATACTGTACAATACGAATTACTTTTTTTGTGCTAGTAAAAAAAAATAACAGACAAGAAAATTAACTTATACCATCAGAAATCATGCACCCCCGGAATAAGCCTGCCAGACATAAATGGAAAAATTATTTTTTACACAAAAGTTAAGTGCCTGATTATTAATATCATTAAACAATTAATATCTTAATATCATCTCCTAAGCAGCTTTTCTAAACCCA
>JBALXG010000254.1:0-4852 GCA_036961055.1 Leeuwenhoekiella sp.
TCTCATCATTGATAAGCATTAATCCCATTTTTCCTGCTTTTATATCTCCTTCTATACTGCCGCCACTTTTTAAATCTATATAAGGAAAGGCCCCGTTAAAAAAAGTATCTCCCGTGTGAAGCACATTGCTCTGCGGAAAGTAAATAATAGCGTCACCATCTGTATGGGCATTGTGTACATGAGTTGCTATGATATCATCGCCGTTTACATGAATCATAACGTCTTCATTAAAAGTTATTATAGGTAATCCGCCGTTTTGCTTTTCGTCTGCTTTTAATCTTTTTCGCACATTGTCCTGAGCGAGGATAATTGCACCTTCCTGCTCAAAGTTTGCGTTACCGCCAGTATGATCTCCATGAAAATGCGTGTTGATTAGATATTTAACAGGTTTGTCGCTTATGGTTTTAATAGCTGCAATAATTTTTTGTGACAATGGTGCAAACTCGTCGTCTATCATAAACACGCCATCTTCACCTACCGAAATGCCAATGTTACCACCGCTTCCGGTGAGCATATAAATATTTTTTTGTACCGGGATTACTTTGATTTCTACATCTGCCATATCCTGAAAGGCAAATGAAGGTACACTTAGGATTGAGAATAATAGAGTAAGAAAATTAATTTTTTTCATCAGTCATTTTTTTTGATTTGAGCACCTGATAAGTTGGGGCCTTTAAACAGGTATTGATTTTTTTTTTAAAGTTAATTAAATTCTTGATTTATTAATTTCTTTTAATTCTTCATTTAATTGTGTGAACGAATGGCGTGAAGTATCTTTGCACCACTTTTTAAAGACCCCAATCTCAGGATATTTGAGCTTAGCAAAAACACATACTACACACGTTTCTACTTGGACAGATTTTAAAGAAATCACTAAAATGCGTCTGGCTATAAGTGTAGTGTTTTCAAGCATTGCAGGGTATTTTCTAGGAGCTTACGAGATTGACTGGTACACTGTTGTTCTACTGGCAGTGGGCGGTTACTTTATGGTTGGGGCTTCTAATGCTTACAACCAGATAATAGAGCGTGATCTTGATGCACTGATGGATCGTACGAAAAACAGGCCTATTCCTGCAGGTCGTATGAGTGTTAAAACCGCTTTTATTGTGGCGGGTACTTTTACTATTCTGGGTATTATAACACTTTGGGTAATTAATCCTACAACGGCATTTTTTGGGGCAATTTCTATATTTCTGTATGTATGTGTCTATACTCCTTTAAAAACTAAAACGCCGCTTTCAGTTTTTGTAGGCGCTTTTCCCGGGGCAATTCCTTTTATGATGGGCTGGGTTGCAGCTACAGATAGCTTTGGCATTGAGCCGGGAACCTTATTTATGATTCAGTTTTTCTGGCAGTTTCCGCATTTCTGGGCAATAGGCTGGTTTTTATATGATGATTATAAAAAGGGAGGATTTTTTATGTTACCTACTGGGAAACGTGATAAAGGCACGGCCTTACAGGTGATTTTTTACACAATTTGGACGATTTTAGTGTCATTAATACCGGTTTTTGGTGTGACAGGAAGATTATATTTAACGCCGGTTTCTGGTGTTATAATAGGGATTTTAGGTCTTGGTCTATTGTTTTATGCACTGAAGTTGTACAGAGATATGAATGCGGTGACAGCAAAAAGATTAATGCTTTCTAGCGTAAGCTACATTACGCTGCTGCAAATAATATATGTAGCAGATAAATTTTTGAGATAAAATGGACTATACCTCACAACCGGAAGATGAAAAAATCATAAGATCAAAAAAAATGATGTTATGGTTTGGTATTATAAGCCTTTCAATGATGTTTGCCGGCTTAACAAGTGCGTACATTGTGAGTAAATCCCGTAAAGACTGGATAACAAATTTTGAATTGCCGCAGGCATTTTATATAAGTACGGCAGTCATAATATTGAGTAGTGTGACCATGCATTTTGCAAAACGATCAATACAGCAGGGAAAAGATCAGGCGGGTAAAATATTGCTGGCAGTAACTTTTGCGTTAGGGCTCACCTTTGTTTTCCTTCAGTTTTTAGGTTTTGATGAAATTATAGAGCAGGGATATTTCTTTACGGGAAGTGAAAGCACGATTACCACTTCATTTATATATGCCTTTGTTATTAGCCATATTGTTCACATAGGAGCGGGACTTTTAGTCCTGATTTTTGTTGTTATAAATCAATTTAGAGGAAAATATAAAAACGGAAAAACGCTGGGCGTAGAGCTGGGAGCAACATTCTGGCACTTTGTAGATGTGCTTTGGGTCTATCTGTTTTTATTCCTTTTATTCTTCAGGTAGACAGAAGAATTTCTAATAATGATTTATATTTAGCAGATTTTAGGGCAGTTATGGCGCTTTTTTGAATGGTTATAAATACCGTTTTTAACTTTGAAAACCATTTTAAAAATACCTATTTTTGCAAGGCTTATAAAACCAAAACTTATTTATGGACGCTACTGCTGTTAGTACAGGCACTGAAGGCAAAACCTGGGGAGGTGGTAACCAACCACTCAAGGTTAGTTATGGAAAGATGATGATGTGGTTTTTCATCCTTTCGGATGCACTTACCTTTTCTGGCTTTCTTGCCGCTTACGGATTTTCAAGATTTAAATTTATCGATTCCTGGCCTATCGCAGACGAGGTCTTTACCCACTTTCCATTTTTACATGGTGTAGATGCGCCTATGTATTATGTGGCATTTATGACCTTTGTGCTGATTTTTTCTTCTGTTACAATGGTACTTGCTGTAGATGCAGGTCATCACATGAAAAAGAATAAAGTGATCTGGTACATGTTTTTCACTATCATTGGCGGTCTTATTTTCGTAGGTTCTCAAGCCTGGGAATGGTCAACCTTTATAAGAGGAGAATTTGGTGCTGTAGAAACAAGAGCAGGAAAAATACTTCAGTTTGTAGATGCAGAAGGTGAGCGTGTCGCTCTAGATGATTTTGCTGCAGATATTCCTAATGAACGTCAGCCTCTTACGCGTAGCGAGGGAACCTGGTTTCTTGCAGATGCTGGTGACATTCCAGATGTTACTATTGATCAAATTAAAGCGGGTTATGCCGCAAGTTCAGATATATTCATTCGCACACAGTCTCAAACCGAAAAAGGAGAAAAAGTTGTCTTGTCTCGTGAAGAATCACTTAAAAAGCTTAATGATGACGGCGTAGGTATTGTAAGAGGTGCAAACCTTAGGCATAATGAATATGGTGCTCCGTTATTTGCAGATTTCTTCTTCTTTATAACTGGTTTTCACGGTTTTCACGTATTTTCTGGTATCGTTATTAACTTTATCATTTTTGTAAATGTTATTGTAGGTACGTATGAAAGAAGAGGAAGCTATGAAATGGTAGAGAAAGTAGGGCTCTACTGGCACTTTGTAGATTTAGTTTGGGTATTTGTATTTACCTTTTTCTATCTCGTTTAAAATTTATTAAAATTTACACCGCAAAGCGGAATTAAAATATAAAAAATGGCACAAGACGCAGTACACCACGAGTCAGCTCACAAAAGGATTTGGTCTGTATTTATAATCCTGTCTGTTATTACGATAGTCGAAGTATTTTTAGGTATTGTAAAACCTGAATTTCTTACTGAAACATATCTTCTTCGCATGAAGATTTTAAACTGGATCTTCATCATCCTTACTTTAGTTAAAGCTTATTATATTACATGGGCCTTTATGCACATGGAGCATGAGACCGCAGGTTTGCGTAGAGCAGTGGTCTGGACAGCGATTTTCCTAATATGTTATTTAATGTTTATTCTACTTACTGAAGGAGAATATATATTTGATGTGTACCACGATGGCTATCAAAGTTGGGATTTCTAAATAAAAACTTTAAAAGACGGCTTAGCCGTCTTTTTTTTAGCCGAATTTTGTGTGAAAATGTTTGCTCTTTAATTTAAGGCAGACAGATTAGGAAAATGTAATGAAGAAGATTTTAGTACTCGGTGTTTTGTTTATCCTCCCTATTGTGGCTTATTTGTTTTTTGCCTCGGGAGTACATAATTTTGCCAAATTACCTATTATAACAGAACATGTAGAAGAGCTTTCTTTTACAGATGAAGTAAAGCTTAAAGATCATATAACCGTTCTTGGTTTTTTAGGATCAGAAATTCCTGCGGAAGGCGGTACGCTTTTCAATCTCAATCAGAAAATCTATACTTATTTTAGTCAGTTTGATGATTTTCAGTTTGTGTATCTTGTTCCTGAAGGTACAGACAAAGCCAAGATACAAGCTATTGTTGATGAGCTTTCGCAGATAAGCGACATGAACCACTGGAAGTTTGTATTTACCACCCCAGAGCATATAAAATCGGTGTTTGAGAGCCTAAAATCGCCTTATAAACTTGATCAAAATTGGGGTTCTCCCTATATTTTTATAATTGATAAAGATGGTAGTCTAAGAGGGCGTGATGATGATGAAGATGTAGGGAATCTTTACGGGTATGATAGTACAGATGTTGCAGAACTTGCAAATAAAATGAAAGACGATGTGAAAATTGTTCTTGCTGAATATAGATTAGCCTTAAAGAAATATAATACAGACCGACAGAAATAATATGAATGCAAAGAAAACATATATAGGTATTGCCGTAATCGTACTGATATTTGGCATACTTGTAATTCCTAAAATTATAGAAAGAATAAGCAACGATGAGGTAGTCGTTAATGACAGACTCAATGTACCGCAACCTAAAAAATCTGATGAAAATAAAGGTGATTTAGCGTATATAAAAATTGATGGGAAAGACCGTAAAGTGCCTGCTTTTAAGTTTGTCAATCAAAATAACGATACGATCACGGATAAGGATTATCGTGGAAAAGTTTTTCTGGTAGAATTTTTCTTCACCA
>JBALXG010000255.1:0-4851 GCA_036961055.1 Leeuwenhoekiella sp.
TTTTGCCTTAATGTGTCTATAAAACGAGGATTCAGGTCTAAATCAAAAAATGCAATTGCAGCTGTATTACTCCATTCAATATCACCGTCATTATTCAGAAAAAATATAAAATCAGAAGATTGATTTAGTATTCTTTTCAACGTATAATTCTTACCCATAAAACAAATATTTTTACCACTTATATATTTGATATATAACTAAAGATAAATATTAAATCGATTATTATGTTGTTTTCGACGATATTTATTACCGTTTTGAAGGAATCGCTTCTTATAAAAAGTTGTTTTTAATAATATGTGATGGTATAAAGCTTAAAATTTTTAAGCCGATAGATTTTTAGAAATAGAGAAGAAAAGAAGTTTAGGAGTTTTTAGCTAGTTTTCTAAGTGCTACCCATTGCTTAAGCATCTCACGTGAATCTGTTGCAGGATAACCTAAAACTGTTTTACCTGCCGGGACGTCATTCATTACCCCAGAGCCGGCACCTACTACTGCCCCAGAATGAATAGTTGTATGATCTTTTATAGATGCACTTCCTCCTATAGTAACACCATCACCTAGAGTAACAGAACCTGCAAGCCCGCTACTTCCTGCCATGATACAGCATCGTCCTAAAATTGAATTGTGACCTATTTGTACCAAATTATCAATTTTACAACCATCGCCAATAATCGTAGAGCTAAATTTTGCACGATCTATACAAGAGTTAGCGCCTATTTCTACATCATTGCCTATAACAACATTACCTATATGTGCAATTTTCACCAGTCCCCTACCATCATCACTGGGACGGTAGCCAAAACCATCTGCGCCTATACTCACATTATTATGAAAAATACAATTACTGCCAATTAATGTACGCTCACGTATTACAGCGCCAGACCAAATAACAGAGTTATCACCTATTTGCGTTTCGTCAAAAATAGTTACATTAGGATATAGCGTAACATTTTTACCTATTATAACATCTTTACCTACATAGCATCCAGCTCCCACTTTACTACCCATACCTATCACTACAGATTTATGAATAACTGCTGTAGGATGAATATCTACTTCAAAATCAGGGGTTTCAGGACTAAATAAACTTAGTAGCTTTGCCATTGCAAGATCTGCATTACCCACCATAATAAGCGCTCTGTCATCTGCATCTTTCATACACACAGACTCTTTAACTATGGCGACTTCAGCTTTTGAATTACACCACAAACGTGCATATTTTGAGTCACCTATAAAAGTGATCTCATCCTCTTTTGCCTGTTCTAATTGATTTAAACCGGTTATAATCTGCTTGGTATTACCAACCAGAGTTCCATTTAATATTTCGTTGATCTCTTGAACTGTATATGATTTCATGTCTGCGGGGAGTATAATTTTTAACTCTAAAGATATTTATCTCTAATTTATGCATAATTAACAATATTATTTGAGGTATTTTAAATTTTGCTTATCAAAATTTGATATTTAAAAATAATTTACTCATTTAAATGAAAATTTTTCAAAATTTACTTGTAAAGTATATGATTTAAAAAAATGAAATTACTTTTCTTTAATATCTTATTATCAGTATTCATTTTATTTTCATTCGTCAAATGTTTAATTCTTGTTATTTAATTTTGGGTTCTGTCAGCGTTCAGTAACTTTATGGCTCTTGATAGAATAACATTACTTAAGACTAAATATTTTATGAATAATCCCGCAATTTCAGATGATAATATACATTGGTATAAAGACGCCATTATTTACGAACTTCATATAAAGGCCTTTTTTGATAGTAATGGTGATGGAATTGGGGATTTTGATGGCTTACTCCAAAAATTAGATTATCTGGAAGATCTGGGTGTAACTGCAATTTGGCTTCTTCCTTTTTATCCATCACCACTGCGTGACGATGGATATGACATTGCAGATTATTACAGTATCAATCCTTCTTACGGAGATATCAAAGGATTTAAAAAACTCATAAAACAAGCCCATAAACGAGGTTTAAAGGTAATAACTGAATTAGTTATAAATCACACTTCAGATCAACATGAATGGTTTCAACGATCGCGTAAGGCTCCTGTAGGTTCTAAATACAGAGATTATTATGTTTGGAGCGATGATCCTAAAAAATACCGTGAGGCACGTATCATTTTTACAGATACTGAGCCTTCTAACTGGACCTGGGATCCTGTCGCTAAGTCGTATTTCTGGCACCGTTTCTTTTCGCATCAGCCCGATTTAAATTTTGATAATCCTGATGTTCAGGACGAAGTAATGAAAATTATGGACTACTGGTGCAAATTAGGCGTTGATGGTTTTCGTTTGGACGCTGTTCCTTATTTATTTGAGCGTGATGGCACTAATTGTGAGAACTTACCTGAAACACACGTATTTCTTAAAAAACTGCGTACCCATATTGACAATAATCACGATAATAAATTACTGCTTGCTGAAGCAAATATGTGGCCTGAAGATTCTGCTGCCTACTTTGGCGAGGGTGATGAGTGCCATATGAATTATCACTTTCCTATTATGCCACGTATGTTTATGGCTGTAAAAATGGAAGACCGGTACCCTATTATTGACATTATAGATCAAACACCAGATATACCAGAATCCTGCCAGTGGGCAATTTTCTTGCGTAATCATGATGAGCTTACGCTTGAGATGGTGACAGATGAAGAACGGGATTATATGTATAAGGTTTATACTAAAGATCCTCAGGCTAAAATTAATGTAGGGATACGTCATCGTCTGGCGCCGCTATTAGATAATAACCGCAACAAGATTGAACTCATGAATGTCTTGTTGTTTTCATTACCGGGAACTCCGGTTTTGTATTATGGCGACGAGATAGGCATGGGTGACAATTTTTATTTAGGTGATCGTGATGGCGTGCGCACGCCTATGCAGTGGAGTGCAGACAGAAATGCAGGTTTCTCAACTGCAAATCCGCATAAGCTTTATTTACCCACTATTATTGATCCCGAATACAAATATGAAAGCATCAACGTAGAAGCTCAGCAAATGAACTCCTCGTCCTTGTTATGGTGGATGAAACGCATAATTGGGATGCGAAAAAAATATAAAGCCTTTGGTCGTGGTGACATTAAATTTTTATCGCCTACAAATGCAAAAATTATCGCTTTCACCCGAACTTTTGAAGATGAAGACATACTTGTATTAGCAAACCTTTCGCGCTTCTCAC
Organism: Leeuwenhoekiella sp.; assembly: GCA_036961055.1. Taxonomy (GTDB): domain Bacteria; phylum Bacteroidota; class Bacteroidia; order Flavobacteriales; family Flavobacteriaceae; genus Leeuwenhoekiella. The sequence goes on from JBALXG010000255.1 coordinate 3,194, forward strand.
AAGCAGCAGAGTTAGATCTTGCAGCATACGCAGATTATATTCCGGTTGAAGTTTTTAGTCATAATAAATTCCCGAGAATTACAGAAGATTCTTATTTATTTACCATGGCTCCTCATGGTTATTACTGGTTTTCGCTTGAAAAAGAAAAAAATCACAGAGAAAAAAGTGGTACTCCATCTATAAAAATAAAATCATGGGCCGAATTGCTCGAAAATAAAAATCGTAAAAAAATTGAAACTAAAATCCTGCCTGCATATCTCAACAGTCGTAGCTGGTTTGAAGGTAAAAACCGGGTGATTCAAAGTATTGCAATTGCAAATCAGATTCCTGTTTCAGTTAAAAATTTATCAGTATCGCTATTGATTGTTGAAGTCGTTTATAATGACGGTCTTCCTGAAAATTACCAGTTACCAGTTGCTTTTATGCCCTTTGATAAAGAAGATCAAATAAAGGAAATTCCGAAAAAGGGTATTCTGGCAAACATTACTGTAAAAGAAGAAGAAGGAATTCTCTTTGATGCTGTTTTTGTAGAAAGTTATAGAGATGTTTTATTTGAAAATATACAGAAAGGAAAACGTCTTAATAGTGGAAGAGAATCAATTGAATTTTCTAAAGCTGAAGAAAAAATCACTATAAAAGCTGCAAGCATACATTCAAAAATTCTTGAGACAGAACAGAGCAATACTTCAATGATCTTTGATAATCGCTACTTTCTAAAACTATATCGCAGATTAGATAGTACAATTAATCCTGATCTGGAAATAACTAAATACCTATCTGAAACTGCTAAATTTAGCAACGCTCCTAAATTTGTGGGTGCAATTTCCTATAACACAGCAGCCGGAAATAAAGTTATTCTGGGAATGATGCAGGATCTGGTTTCAAATCAGGGAACCGGTTGGGAATATACAAAAGACGCGCTTCATCGTTATTTTGACAACGTACTTACACGCTCAAAAGAAGTAAAAATAGAAAGCCTTACTACAGATCTTACAACTCCTGTTTTATATAAAGATATTCCTGAAGATATGCAGACTTTAATGGGTAGTATCTTGCCTGAACGTATATCGCTACTGGGACAACGCAGTGCAGAAATGCATAAGGCTTTTGCGGCTCACCCTGAAGCGCCTGCATTTGATCACGAAGAATTTTCATTGCATTATCAACGTTCTTTATTTTCATCATTACAAGGTTTAACACGTAATTCATTTGAAAATTTAAAGAAAAGCATAAAAGATTTACCAGAAGAATTACAAGCTGAAGCCAAAGAGGTTTTAGCCATGAAAAGTGAGGTTTTAGAGTGTTTTAAGCGGGTTTTTGCACATAAAATTGAAACTTTAAAAATACGTACCCATGGCGATTTTCACCTGGGACAGGTTTTATGGACAGGTAAAGATTTTGTGATCATTAACTTTGAAGGAGAACCAGAAAGACCTTTTAGTGAGAGAAGACTGAGGCGGTCACCTTTGCGAGATGTTGCCGCTATGATTCGTTCTTTTCATTATGCAGCTTACAGTAGTATAATGGAACATGAGTATGACAAACAGCGTAAAGAAGGTGATCTGGAAAAATGGGCAGAAGCCTGGTATTATTATATCACAAGATTATTTTTACATGGTTATTCAGAAAATATAGATGGTAATAATTTTATACCGAAA
>JBALXG010000256.1:0-4798 GCA_036961055.1 Leeuwenhoekiella sp.
GATTGTATATTCAGGTAAGGTAAATGTACCGCCCAGATTTCGGTTAAAAATCATGTTTTCACTGGCATAGTTTCCGCCAAAACCTGCTCCAAACCCTTTAAAATCGCCCTCTGGGAAGGAATAACTCGCCCAAAGATTTGCCAGGTTTTTAGGACCAGCGCTTTCAGGTCTTTTATTCGCAAAATCTGCATCGCCTTTTACCAGATCGCTATCATTATAACTGTAACCGGCTATAATATTTAACCCGGGAACCGGGTTTGCAGTAAAGCTAAATTCTATTCCTTTGCTTTCCTGCTCACCATTTTGTACATAATAATAATTTTGTGCATCTGTATCAATGCGCAAGGCTACATCTTGTACAGTGATGTTGTAATAACTAATGCTTCCGCTTAGTTTATCATTAAAAAGATTAAGTTTTGTCCCTACTTCCCACTGGTTTGCGTGTTCTGGATTTAAGGAACGTGTAGAAATGACACCAGCTGTATTTTCGGTTACGGGAGCGAGATTGCTAAAACCATTCATGTAGTTTGCAAATAGGGAGACTTTTTCCATTATTGGCTGATACACTAAACCAAATTTTGGCGAAAAAGCGGTTTGCGCATATGAATCATTAGAAAATCTATCTGCACGTAAACTTGCCATTGCAGAAAGCTGAGGTAGAATATTAAACACATCTGAAGCGTAAGCGCTAAAAATCTCCTGATTAGATTTTGAAGGGTTTATTTTTCCGTTGGCAAGTAGAGCATCTGTGCCAGGCTGGGTAAGAACACCGCTATCATCTGTATAATTTGCAGGGTCTTCTATGCCTAGTACACCTTCATTAAATTGCTGAAGGTTATTTCCTATATAGATCATTCCATTGCCTACATATGGCGAACTGTTGTCAACCACACTCCTGTTAAAATAATCCAGGCCTACAACTATACGATTACGCATATCGCCAATTTTAAAATCACCAATAAAATTTTGCTGAATATCTGTCCCTATAGTTTCAGAATTCTGTCTGGTTATGTAGCGGCTTAAAACTATTGCTTCAGTAACGGGAGTGTATTGTGTAGATTCATATAGATAAGAATAGTAACCTTCAGACTTTGCAGATGATCTTGATAGAACCGTTTGCGATGTCCATGAATCACTTAATTTATAATTCATTTGCGCTTGTAAACTATAGGTGGGCGTTTCCATATAAAGATCATTTCCTGTATAAGATCGTTTGTGGTCATAACCTAATTCCTCAATATTATGAACACGCAGTTCTGCACCTCTGTCTAAGAAAAGCATAGTTTGGTTTGTGCTTTTGCCGGTATAAAATTCGGTGTTTACAAAAAATGAAAGCTTGTCATTTACTTCATAAGAAAGTGAAGGAGCAAAAAAGAAAGATTTTCTAAAACCTGCATCCTGAAAACTGTTTTGCGTGTGGTAGGCCGTGTTTACGCGCAGGTTTATATTTTTTTCAGTGCTAAGCGGAGCATTAATATCTGCTGTAACGCGGTTAAGCCCGTAACTTGCCGATGTGTAAGAAATGCTTCCGCCAAAATTATTGTACGGGCGTTTTGTATTTACATTTATTAAACCACCATAAGAGATTAGACTACTCCCAAAAAGTGTTCCTGATGGACCTTTTATCACCTCAATACGCTCAACATTTGCCGGGTCAGGACTTCCGTTTGTTAAGCTGGGCAATCCGTTTACAAGAGTTGGTTGTACAGCAAAACCACGTAATGAAAAATATCCTGCGCCATCACCGCCTCTTCCCGTAGATTCCCACAATTTATCAATACCCGGGGCATTTTTTAACGCGTCATCAAAGTTTGTAATTACCTGTTCTTGTAATAATTCTGAAGTAATTGTAGTGTAAACCTGCGGATTTTCAATATCCTTTAATGGCATTTTTGAAACTGAAAAGCTCTTTTCGCGTGTAAATTTATTTTGATTTTGCGCATTAAGGGTGATTGTAGAAAGCTGCTCTTCAGAAAGAGAAAGAACAATGTTTCCTAAGTTGGTTAGTTGGTTAGCTTGTATAGTAATTTCTATGATTTTAGAATTATAACCTACGTAAGATGCTTTGAGTTTATAATTTCCAGTGTTAAGGTTGTTAAAAGTAAAGTTTCCATTGGTGTCTGTCGAAGTGCCTTTTCCGGTTCCTAAAAGGTCAATATTAACAGATGGTAAAGGGTCATTTTGGGTGGTAGTTATTTTCCCGCTTATTCTTCCTGATTGTGCGTAAATAGAAATTGAACACAAAAAGATTGTAAATAGAAGTAGTTGGTTTTTCATTTATTTAGATTGATTTAAAATAGTGAGACAAATGTAAAATGCTATTTTTAATTGACAAAGGTTATTTAGACTTAATTTAAATAATTTTTCATTTAAATTTAAATTACTGGTAATCAAAAGGTTGTTTGATGTTTTCACGCCGTGTTTACTAATTAAATTACAGAATCACAGTTTAGAGCACGTAAGGAAGTCGTATGAGAAGAGACTATTAAATAGAATAAAATGAAAACAATGACAACTAGCGATACTAATACATCACCAAATATTAAACTTTCTGTACTTGATTTAGTTCCCGTAACTCAGGGAAATACACATCAACAATCTTTTTATAATAGTCTTGATCTTGCAAAGCATGTTGAGAAATTGGGCTTTGAGCGTTTCTGGATTTCAGAACATCATAATATGGATAGTATTGTGAGTTCTGCGACGGTCGTTCTCTTAGGCTTTTTAGCACAGGGAACGTCTACAATACGCATTGGTTCTGGTGGAATTATGTTACCTAATCATGCTCCGCTTATTGTTGCCGAACAATTTGGCACACTGGCAACTTTGTATCCAGATCGTATCGATCTCGGCTTAGGAAGAGCCCCGGGAACAGATCAGCTAACCGCACAGGCTTTACGCATGGGTCGTCAGGAAAGTGTGCAGGATTTTCCTAATAATATAGCAGAATTGCAACAATATTTTTCGGCAGACAATGAGGATAGCCGCGTGCGAGCCATTCCCGGCGAAGGACTTGATGTTCCTATTTATTTACTGGGATCAAGCACTTTTAGTGCGCAGCTGGCTGGAGAGAAAGGATTGCCTTATGCCTTTGCTAGTCACTTTGCCCCTGCTCATTTATTTAACGCGTTAAATTTATATCGTGAAACTTTTAAACCTTCAGCGCAATTACAAAAACCATATGCAATGGCATGTGTAAATGTGATAGCTGCAGAAACTGATGAAGAAGCGCAACGTCTTGCCACAAGTTTATATCAATTTGCAATGGGTATTATTACCGGAATAAGAATGCCTTTGCAACCACCAATTGAATCGATGGACGGAGTGTGGAATGAAGCTCAGGAAGCGATGATAAAAAATATGATGTATTATACGTTTATAGGTTCGCAGGAAACTATTGAGCGTGAATTATCAGAATTTGTTGAAAATACCGGTGTACAGGAAATCATCGCCGTTTCTCATATTTTTGATCATAACGCTAGAAAAAAATCTTATGAAATCCTTGCAAATGCAATGAAAAACGTGGGCGAATTAGCCTAAAAATTGGGTTAAAAAGCATTAAAAACGACTAAAACCAGCCAGAAATCGGCTGGTTTTTTAGATTAAACTGAAGCCTTAGAATTTGCTATCTTTGCCTTCTATTATAGATTTTCAAGTATTTGACATCTATAATAGCTTGTAGCTAACTTTTAGAATATTTAAATGGCCAAAAAAGGAACTCCAAAAAACACAAAGAACAAGGCAAAGCATTCTAAACTTATGGATCGCAAAAAAAATAAGGCCCGTAAGGAAAAAGATGCTCGTACTGCACGCCTTAAAGAAATTATTCAAAAAGCTAATTCTCAAAAAAGCGAATAGTCAGACTTTCTATACCCATTTTTGGGTTTATAGTTTCTTAACCAAAGCTTAAACTCAAATTACACTTCTTCATTTAATTAAATGCTTCATTTGTTTAAGGCCGAAACAAATGGAATCACATATTTCAACCTTATCAGATTATCAGCTACAAAAATTATTGTCAAAAGGCAATGATCACGCCTTTACAGCAATTTTTGAGCGCTACTGGAAACGATTATATTCGTACGCATTTCGTATTTATACTGAAGAAAAAATCTGTGAAGATATTGTACAGGAAGTTTTTATCAGCCTTTGGGAGAAAGCAGATATAACCCATATTCTAAACCTGGAAGGTTATTTACTGCGATCTGTAAAATACCGTATTGCAAACCACATTAGAGATTTAAAATTTACTACTGTTCATGAGGAGATTCTTCAAAACATCCCGTCTTCTTCCTCTTCAGAAAAGCAGCTTGAGTATGACGAATTTGAAAAACTTGTGCGCAACGAGATCAATAAGCTTCCGCCCAGATGTGAGCGCGTATTTACGTTAAGCAGGTTTGAAAATTTATCAAATTCAGAAATCGCTCAAAAGCTCAATATTTCTATACGTACGGTAGAGAAGCATATTAGCGACGCTTTAAAACATCTAAAATCAAATGTGCATTCTCATGAACTTTCCCTCATTATTATCCTAATGTTTCATTAATGTAAAGCGCTGCTGGCGTATTTAAACAAACCATTAAATGCCGATTTCGCACTACGTGCAGCACTTAAAAAATGTGACTTACTGTTAAACAAGCACATTTTGAAGGAAGACGAACTTATAAACTTAGCTCAAAAATACTACACGAATAGCGCCTCTAGAGAAGAAAAAAAGTCGGTTGATCTTTTTTTTGAAAAACTTCAGCAGCGTCATCAAAATCTGGATATCGATCTCAGTGATGAAAAAAAGCAACGT
>JBALXG010000257.1:0-4791 GCA_036961055.1 Leeuwenhoekiella sp.
GCAAGATCGACCAACATATCAAAGATGATCGCTTTCTTATCGGCTCGTTCAGCCAAATGTTCAGCTCTTGCTTTCTGCTTTTCAAGGAGTTTTACTTTTGCTTCTAACTCAAGAATCTTTTGTTCAGGTGTTTTTGCCAAGGGTGTTACAGATAGGTTATTCCAATCAAAAGTACCATATTTTCTCAACCACTGGGTAATAGTAGACCTGGACTGGATGCCATATTTTAGATGTGCATTAACACGATCAAGCCTGCCGGACTCAATTTCTTCTACAACCTGAAGCTTAAAAGAAAGCGAATAGTCTTTCTGGCTGCGCTTGGGAGTTACTTGTTTTAATGGTGATTTCATTACACTAAGGTTTTAGTGTATCTCTATTTCAGGACGAGACAATTTCGTTATTAAAAAAGCCGCCAAATTTATTTGGTGGCTTTTTTATTGTCTTACATTGATGAAGAAATATTTTTTTCTAAAATTGTTTAAGAAACTAACTCAACCTTCTGACGACACAAATTCTGCTGAATTAAAATAGAATAACTTTCAATATAAATAGGATGAAACAACAAAAAATCGGTCTTTTAGTGCTGTTTTTCGCCGGAATTAGCAGCTTTTCGCAAACCGATAAAACACTCGTTTGGGAAGAGAATTTTGATGGCACTTCCCTCAATGTGAAAAACTGGAGTTATGAGACTGGCGACGGCTGCCCCAATCTTTGTGGCTGGGGTAATAATGAGCGCCAGGTTTATAACAAAGATTATATAGTTGTAAAAGATGGAAACCTTGTTATAACTGCAAATAAAGTAGGGGATAAATACTTCAGTGGGAAAATTAATACTAAAGATAAGCAGGAATTTAAATACGGCACGTTTGAAATACGTGCAAAAGTTCCTGGTGGTCAGGGAATATGGCCGGCAATCTGGATGCTGGGAGATAATATTAACGAAGTGGGCTGGCCGGCATCAGGTGAAATTGATATAATGGAATATGTGGGACGCCAGCCAGATACTGTGCATACTACATTACACAGTCCTGCACATTATGGGGAAACGGCCAGTACACATGCAAATCCTCTACCTAAAATCAGTGATGATTATCATGTCTATAAGGTAGACTGGAATGAAAATGCCATTGTGTTTTACATAGATGATAAAAAGATGTTTACTTATTCTCCCGAAGAAATGAATGATAAAACCTATCCTTTTAGGCATCCTTTTTATTTTTTGTTGAATATGGCGGTGGGCGGTAACTTTGGTGGTCCTGAGGTAGACGATTCTATTTTTCCCAGAGAATATTTTGTTGATTACGTGAGGGTTTATCAATAGCTGATTTTTACCTGTTAAAAGCTAAAAAACCACCTCTTGAGGTGGTTTTTTTAGTTCTCAGCTACTTCTAAATTTTCTCTTTCACCTTGAATTTAATTCAGGTCTCATGGCGGGTTTTGCTGATTTGACGGATAAGAATTATTACTTATTCATCCATTCTTCAATCTCTTCAACTTCAAGTGGAATATCCTTCATAAGATTAAAGGGTTCTCCATTTTCCTGAATCACCACATCATCTTCAAGCCGAATGCCAAAACCTTCATCTGGGAGGTAAATTCCTGGCTCTACGGTAAAAACATTATTTGCCTGCATAGGCTCATGTAATAGTCCGTAATCATGTGTGTCTAGGCCTATATGATGTGAAGTGCCATGCATAAAATACTTTTTGTAAGCCGGCCAGTTTTTATCTTCATTTTGAACATCAGCTTTATCAAGAAGACCAAGTCCTATAAGTTCAGAAGTCATTAATTTTCCTACTTCAACATGATATGGCGCCCAGAGTTCACCAGGAACAAGCATTTTAGTAGCTTCTTTTTTAACACGTAAAACAGCGTTATAAACATCTTTCTGGCGATCTGTAAATTTTCCGGAAACCGGGATTGTACGTGTCATATCACTAGAATAATTTGAATATTCTGCGCCTACGTCTAGTAGTATAAGTTCGCCAGCTTTACACTGATTATTATTAACCACATAATGCAGAACATTTGCGCTATTTCCAGAAGCCACGATTGGCGTATATGCAAAACCTTTAGAGCGATTGCGTAGAAACTCGTGCATAAATTCGGCTTCTATCTCATATTCCCAAACGCCGGGTTTTGTAAACTGGAGCACCCGTTTAAAGCCTTTTTCGGTGATTTTACAAGCTTGTTGTAATATGTCAATCTCTATTTTGTCTTTTACAGAACGCAGTTTTTGCAGAATAGGATTGCTTTTTGCTACACTATGTGCGGGATATGTTTCTTTAAGCCATTTATTAAAACGCGCTTCACGGGTTTCGGTCTCAACATTTGCACGATAATGCTCATTAGTGTTGATGTAAACTGTTTCAGCCTGGGTCATGATTTCATAAAAGATTTTTTGAAAATCCTTTAGCCAGTAAACCGTTTCAACACCAGTTACTTCAAGTGCTTTTTCTTCGGTAAGTTTTTCTCCTTCCCAAACAGCAATATGCTCATTTGTTTCTTTTAGAAATAAGATTTCCCTGTGTTGAGGCTTAGGAGCATCTGGAAAAAGAACCAGAATACTTTCTTCCTGATCTACTCCACTTAAGTAAAAAATATCTCTGTTTTGCTGAAAAGGCATCGTACTATCTGCGCCTATTGGGTAAATATCATTAGAATTAAAAACGGCTAAACTTTGCGGCTTCATTTGAGCCATAAAATTTTTACGGTTTTTTATGAATAATTCTCGGTTTATAGGGTTGTATTTCATGAAAATTTTAATTTTTTCAAAATTAGTAAGATAAGTATCAAAGGTTGTTAAACAAGTTCTAAATTGTTTAGTTTTCTTTAACAATTAATTATTTTAGAAGCTTAAATACATTAGCATGAAGCGAAATTTACGCAACTCTTTTCTCACATTTTTTTTAGTCTCATTAGTTAATTTTTCCTTCGCTCAGGATAATCAAAAATCTGAAACAGAACCTACCTCTGCAGAAGAAATAGGTCAGGCACTTAATAAAAAACAGAATCTTGAGAAGGAATCTCTCATTAAAAATGTTCCTTTTATAAATGCAGGGCCAACGATTATGAGTGGCAGGGTAGTAGATATTGATGTAAATCCGTCAAAGAGCACCGAATTTTATGTGGGTTATGCCACCGGTGGTGTCTGGCATACTGAAAATAATGGGATTACTTTTACATCTGTTTTTGACACTGCACCTACGCAAAATGTGGGTGATATTGCCATAGACTGGAAAACAGGAACAATTTGGGTGGGTACCGGTGAGACTATCTCATCGCGGTCATCTTATGCCGGCGTAGGAATATTAAAAAGTACAGATGGCGGAAAAACCTGGGAAGATAAAGGACTGGTAGACACACATCATATAAGCGATATTATAATTAATCCTAAAGACCCCAATACCGTTTGGGTTGCTGCTTTGGGTCACTTGTATTCTTCAAATGCAGAACGCGGTGTTTTTAAAACCACAGATGGCGGGAATAGTTGGAAAAAAACTTTATTTGTAAGTGACGATACCGGAGTAATAAGTATGGTTGCGGCGCCACAAAATCCAGATGTTATTTATGCTGCCGCATGGGACAGAGATCGCAAGGCGTGGGATTTTAGAGGTTCTGGCAAGGATTCTGGAATTTATAAATCTACAGACGCGGGAGAAACATGGAGTTTAATAACCACAGGAAATGGTTTTCCTCAGGGAGAAGGCGTAGGTCGTATTGGTCTTGCAGTCTATGATGAAAATACCGTTTATGCCGTGCATGATAATCAGTTTAAAAGGCCAAAAACTAAAAAGGAAGAGGAAAAAGCGCTGCACCCTGAAGACTTTCAGAAAATGACATCTGCCCAATTCTTAAAACTGGATAATGAGGAACTAACAGATTATTTAAAATCAAATCGTTTTCCACGTGAATATGATGCCGCTAAAGCGAAAGAAAAAGTAGAAGTAAAAGAATTTGAACCTATAGATTTTTATAGATATGTTACCGACGAAAATTCGGTTACCGAAGATTCTGAGGTTATAGGGGCAGAAATTTATCTTACTGAAGATGGCGGAAAAACCTGGCACATAACACACGAAGGTTTTATAGACGATTTTTTCTATTCATATGGATATGTTTTCGCAGAAATCACAGTAAATCCTAAGGATAAAAATCAGCTGTATCTGGTGGGCGTGCCTTTGATAAAGTCAAAAGATGGCGGAAAAACTTTCACCTACATAAACGAGCCTAACCTGCACGTAGATCATCATGTGGTGTGGGTAGATCCTGATTTGCCGGGTCACTTAATTAATGGGAACGACGGTGGTCTCAACATTTCATTTGATGATGGCAAAAGCTGGATGAAAAATAATTCTATGCCACTTGGTCAGTTTTATAATATTGACGTTGATTATCAGGAGCCCTATAATATATATGGTGGTTTACAGGATAACGGCACCTGGATGGGGCCACATAATTATACCTATTCAAAAGACTATGAGGCAGAAGGAGAATATCCTTTTAAAGAATTAAGCGGTGGGGATGGTATGCAGGTAGAAATCGACCGCAGGAACCCAAATATCGTCTATGCCGGGTCACAATTCGGCTTTTACAACCGTATAAATCTTGCCACCAAGGAGCGTAAATTTATCAAGCCATCACATTCATTAGGAGAATCGCCGTATCGTTTTAATTGGCAAACGCCTATTTTACTTTCGCCACATAATCAGGATATCTTGTATATGGGTGCAAATAAGTTGATGCGCTCAATGAATCAGGGTGACGACTGGACGGCGATTTCGCCAGATT
>JBALXG010000258.1:0-4336 GCA_036961055.1 Leeuwenhoekiella sp.
GTTATCATCTGCCTTGCAATAATCAAAGAAAAGTCCGCCAATGCCGCGACCTTCACCGCGATGCGAATTGTTAAAATAAGCGTCACATTTTGCTTTAAAATCGGGATAAAAAGCCGGATCATGAGCGTCACAAACTATTTTACAAGTTTGGTGAAAATGAACGGCGTCTTCCTCAAAAAGATAATATGGAGTGAGATCCTGACCGCCGCCAAACCAGCTGTCTACCAGCGTTCCGTCTTTTTCATACATTTCGAAATAACGCCAATTTGCATGAACAGTAGGCACAAAAGGATTTTTAGGATGGAGAACGAGACTAAGTCCGCAGGCGAAAAAGTCTACATCACCCACATTGAAATACTTTTGCATTGCCGGAGCAAGCGGCCCGTGAACTGTCGAGATATTAACACCGCCTTTTTCAAAAACATCGCCATTTTCTATAACACGTGTACGACCGCCACCGCCTTCTTCACGCTCCCAGGCATCTTCCTGAAAAGTGGCTTTTCCGTCAACTTTTTCTAAGGTTGAAGTGATTTTTTCCTGAAGTTCATGTATGTAAGAGACAAATTTGTCGCGCATAAGGCCACCTGCAGGTTTACCTGCAAGGTTTTCAGAACCTTGTAGGTCTTCTAGCAATTCAGGAGAATCCGAAGTATGCTTCTGATCGTGAACGTATTTCATATTTTCAATATTATCAAAAAGATTGATTATTTCTTTCCGCACGGGAGCGATTAAAACATCATTTTTATTTTTGAAATAACTAGGGTTCGAAGAAAAAGGATAACTAATATAGTTAGAATTTACCTGGTGATGGGCAGGATTAGTATGCACATAAACTATCAGGTTTTTTAATTGTTGCTCATCCTTCAATCGCTTCCGCTTAAAATGTTTTTCAAAAAGGCTGCCTGTCCTGTTTTGCTGCTTATTATATGCTTTAGCGTACGCATTAAAGAGATTTGAAAAAGCTTGTGTGGCATTACTTCCATCTTCCTTAACCTGTATAACCAGATGAAAATGATTACGCATTAAGCAATAAGCAGAGATGTACATTTCAGACATAAGATGTTTTGCTGCCAACTGAAGAAAGTATCGCATATTTTCTTCAGTCTTGAACAAGGTTTCCCCATTAATGCCACGGTTATAAATATGATAAAAATGATCTCGCTCTAAAGTTTCTAATTTCATTTCTTTCGTTTTTAATCCGTTTTCAACCTGCATTTTCAACCTGCAAGGTTTTAAAAACCTTGTAGGTTTTGTCGTTTCTCTAATCGTTGAGACCTACAAGGAACCCGCACGGCGGGAATACCTTGCAGGTCCTAGTTTCCAGTTAGGTTATTAGTTAGAACTATTAAATTTTCTAATTTCATTTTCCTCGCTCAACCTGCAAGGTTTAGAAACCTTGTAGGTTTTTTCATCAGGACCTTTTTAGTTTCGCCTAATTATTTTCCAGTTTGTTTGAAGACCTACAAGGAACGCGCACGGCGCGAATACCTTGCAGGTCTTTCGTTTTAACCAACCTGCAAGGTTTCAGAAACCTTGTAGGTTTTTTCACCAAAACCTTGTAGGTTTTTCTAATTGCGTTACTCGTTACTGGTCTCCTTCTTTTGCAGACCTACAAGGAACCCTCTTCGAGGGAATACCTTGCAGGTCCTTGTTTTTCTAAAAGTTTTATCGTCACGACTGTCGCTGCGGTTACAGACATAGGCAGAACCAAAATAATTCCTACAACGGGAATAAGCAGAAAAAGCATAAAAATAATCCCGTTTCCTATAGCAAAACCTCTGTTTTTCTTAACAAAATCGACGCTTTGGTCATATTTTAAATGTCTTTCAAGCGTGTAATCCATATTTCCAAAACCGGCATAATATGCCTGAACCAGAAAAAGTAAAACCGTAGTGAATAACCCAATTACCGGAATAAAACCTAAAAGTAAAATTGGGATCGTAAGCAGAAGTTCCATCAAGAGATTACGCACATTTATGCGAATCCCGCGTAAAAGTTGAGCCGTGTTTGAAGTGTCGCGATGTAAATGACCCGAACCTTTAAAATGCGATTCTATCTTCTCTGAAACCGCACTCATAAAAGGCGCGCAAAATGCCATTACAATATGTTTATAAAGAATAAGACCCAGCGCGAGAATAATGAGACCGCCCAGAACCGTGCTTATGGTTTGAAAAGTTTCTGCGCCCCATTCCCAAAACCAAAGTCTTGCGATAAACGCCCCAATATTGTCAGAAAGTCCCCAGGTCGCAAAGATCAAAATGGCCGCAGTGAGAAAACTTATGATCATCGGGATTGCAAAATATTTCCACAAGCCCAATTCTTTGATGAGTTTCAAAGAACCGCTGTATGCTTTTATGGCTGTGAAAACATTTTTTATCATTAGTCTGTCATGTAAACCAGATTTTCCTTAAAATCCTTTACTTCGTCAACCGTTTTTACCTGTTTTGCTTCAGCTGATTTTTCCTTTAAAAAAGTGATAAATTCAGCTTCAGAAAGGTTTTTATTTTCCTTCCAAAGATTGCAGCCTATGGTATTGTTATGCAAATCCATTTCCCGTTCCAGCGGTTTGTTGGGCGCCAGTTTTTCATGAAAATCGGTTACTTTTTTGGCCCATTTAACCGATTTTTCCGGACTTTGCTTTCGCGAAAAAACAGCCCGGCAGATCAAAACCGTCCACAGCGCATGGCGAAAAGCGTTTGCTTTTGTATTGCCATTATGCTTTTTTCCATATTCATCTGAAGCGATAGACATCGCGCGCGTGGAAGCTTTCAGCGTAAGCGGAATATATAATGGTTTTGGCCAAAATAATTTTATCAGCATAAAAAGCTGCTTAATACTTACCGATTTTAGCCGTTGCCAGATCATTAATCTTGTTTGTATTCTTTTACTGCATCGATAAACGCTTTTGCATTTTCCAGCGGAATATTAGGTAAAATTCCGTGACCAAGATTTACGATATAGCGGTCTTTACCAAACTCATTGATCATTTGATGCACCATTTTTTTAATCTCGCTCGGGGGCGAAAGCAACCTTGAAGGATCAAAATTTCCCTGAAGCGTAATTTGTCCACCAGTAAGGTAACGGGCATTACGTGCACTGCATGTCCAGTCAATTCCCAGAGCTGAAGCGCCGCTTTTTGCCATTTCGTTTAAAGCAAACCAGCACCCTTTACCAAAAGCGATAACAGGAGCTTCATCTTTTAAAGCATCAATAATCTGCTGAATATATTTCCAACTAAATTCCTGATAATCTGTAGGCGATAACATACCGCCCCAGCTATCAAAAACCTGCACAGCATTTACGCCGGCTTTTACCTTTTCCTTTAAATAAGCGATCGTAGTATCTGTAATTCTTTGTAGCAATACGTGAGCAGCTTGTGGTTGCGTGAAACAAAATTCTTTTGCCTTATCAAAATTCTTAGAACCTTTTCCCTGCACACAATAACATAGAATCGTCCATGGCGAACCGGCAAAACCTATTAGCGGAACTTCATCATCAAGTTTTTCTTTGGTCATTTTTATGGCTTCCATCACATAACCTAAGGTGTCGTGAATATCTGGCACGATCACGCGATCAAGATCTGAAGGTTTGCGTATAGGTTCTGGCAACCATGGGCCTTCACCCGGTTTCATCTCAACATGAATATTCATCGCCTGCGGAATCACTAAAATATCGCAAAACAAAATTGCAGCGTCCATGCCATAGCGGCGTATGGGCTGTACGGTGATCTCACTGGCAAGTTCTGGTGTCTGGCAGCGCGTAAAGAAATCATACTTCGCTTTAAGCTCCATGAATTCAGGTAAATAACGTCCTGCCTGTCGCATCATCCATACCGGTGGGCGCTCTACTGTTTCACCTTTTAAGGCTTTTAAAAAGAGATCGTTTTTTATTTTTTGTGGCACTTGTTGCACTGTTTTTTCCATGTTCTTTCAATCAATTTGAGACCAGCCTTTGAGACCTACAAGGAAGCCTGTGGCATACCTTGCAGGTCGGTCATACTTAGGTTTGCGGCCTGGTTTTTAAAACTTTTACTGCTCTTGCAATTACGCTTTCAACCGATGTGGAGTTAGCGATTTCTATATTTTGAGTATGTTTTCTTGCTTCGGTTGCTGTTGTGTTTCCTATGCAAACGGCGAGGCTTTCGCCAAATTTATTATGAGTTGCAAAGCTCTGAACACCACTGGGACTAAAAAATAAAATACCATCAAAGTTTTGGTAAAATTCTTTCGTGTTCAGGCTGGTTTTATAAACTTCAATTTCGGTTAATTCGATATTTGAATCGGCTAAAATCTGTGGAAGTTCATCTCTTCTTTTATTTCCCGTGAAAAAGTAAAAC
>JBALXG010000258.1:4346-4790 GCA_036961055.1 Leeuwenhoekiella sp.
TTTGGCTATTTTTTCGCCCAATTTTGAAGCATTTTCCCCGATTTCCACCACTTTTAGTCCGTTTTTTTCGAGGAGTTCTTTTGTTTTTTCGCCTACGCAGAAGGCCCTCACCCCCAGCCCCTCTCCCACCGGAGAGGGGAGTTGCTTTTTTACAAAAGCTTTCACTGCATTCTGGCTGGTGAAAATTACATTTTTAAATTCGTGTGGGATTTCAAAAGGGATATTTTCAGTCTTTATTGAGTCGTATTCAACAAAAGATAAACCCGCATTAAGAATGAGTTCTTTTTGGTTTAGTTTAAGCTTTTTTGTTGAAAGAAGAGTAATGCCCTCACCCCGCCCCTCTCCCAATGGAGAGGGAGCCTGTTTTGCTTCTAAAATAGATTTGAATATTGCGTCCAGATTGTTGAAAACAGCTTCATTTTTAAAGCGTAAAGTTCTGTACCC
>JBALXG010000259.1:0-4788 GCA_036961055.1 Leeuwenhoekiella sp.
GTTAAGTAATCTGGAGTCTGAAATTAATAAGCTGGAACGCGAAATTAAAGAGATTGATAAAGAACTTGCAAATAACTATAATAAGGCTATAGCCATACCAGATTTTTTTGAGAATTATCAAAGCAAGAAAAAGAAACTCGAAGAAAAGATGAGCATTTGGGGCAAGATTTCTGAAGAAATTGACCAATATGCCTAATTTACTGTGTACTAGATTAGCATTTTAGGTTTTTTTTAACACGGTTATTTGCGTCGGTTGATAGTTTTGTGATTTACGAAACCTACATTGCCTAAAAAAATTGGTATGCGCAAAATTATCTTAACCCTGCTTGGTGTTGTAATCCTGGCAGGAGCTATCTTTCTGGCTATTTATTTAAAAGACAGTAAAACTGCGCCTCAGGGTAAAATTGAAAAAGTAGTAAAAACGGTTTTTGTAGATACCGTTAGAAATGGT
Organism: Leeuwenhoekiella sp.; assembly: GCA_036961055.1. Classification (GTDB taxonomy): domain Bacteria; phylum Bacteroidota; class Bacteroidia; order Flavobacteriales; family Flavobacteriaceae; genus Leeuwenhoekiella. Next base: position 452 of record JBALXG010000259.1, read on the forward strand.
ATTGTTCCTATTGTTATTCCTGCAAATGGAAGTCTTTTAGCTAAAAATCGGTTAGAATTATACGCAGAGGTAGAAGGTGTATTTCGCAGTAGCTCAAATGATTTTAAGGCTGGTCAAAATTATAGAAACGGGGAGACGCTACTTAACCTAGACTCTTCTGAATACTATTCTACTGTACAAGCTGCAAAAAGTGAGTTTTACAATCTAGTCACTTCAATAATGCCCGATTTAAGGCTTGATTATCCCGATATTTACCCCAAATGGCAGGATTATCTTTCTAATTTTGATATTAATAAAAGCACTCCAGAACTACCTAAAGTAGATAATGAGCAGGAGGGGTATTTTATAACGGGGCGTGGTGTTTTTTCGTCGTATTACAATGTCAAAAATCAGGAACAACGATTAGGTAAGTATAGAATTTCTGCACCATTTTCAGGAGTTTTAACCGAAGCCTTGGTTACACGTGGTACGCTGGTACGACCGGGTCAAAAACTAGGCGAATTTATAGATCCTTCAGTTTATGAACTTGAGGTTGCTATAAGTAAATCATACAGTGACCTTCTTAAAATAGGAGAAAAGGTAAAACTTGCAGACCTTGATGGGTACAACTCATATACAGGTACGGTTAGCCGAATTAATGGAAGGGTGAATCAAGCTACGCAGACCATAAAAGTTTTTGTAGAAGTGCCTGGTGATAACCTTAAAGAAGGCATGTACCTCGAGGCGCAGCTTGAAGCAAAAGAAGAGCAAAATGCAATAAAAATTGCCAGAAGGCTTCTGGTAGATAATTCACAAATTTATATAGTACGAGATAGCATCTTAGATATTATTGAAGTAAACCCGGTTTATTTTTCTGATAAAGAAGTTGTTCTAACAGGTATTCCTGACGGTACACATATTTTGTCAAGAAATATTCCTGGCGCTTATGCCGGTATGAAAGTGCAGATATATCAGGAAGAAGGAGCAACAACCATAGGTTCTTCACAAGTAGATTAAGCTATGCGAAAGATCATAAGTTATTTTATTAAGTATGAAGTTGCGGTTAATATTGTAATACTTGCATTTGTGGGGTTTGGTATTGTGGGAATTTTAAGAATGAAATCCTCATTTTTTCCTCTTGTAGATTCCCAAATTATAAATATAAATGTCACTTACCCTGGTGCGGCTCCCCAAGAAATTGAAGAAGGAGTAATACTCAAAATAGAAGATAATCTTAAAGGCTTAGTTGGTATAGACAGAGTCACATCTACATCGCGTGAAAATGGAGGAAGTATAACGGTAGAGACTGATCAGGATGAAGATATTGATGTAATTCTTGCCGAAGTTAAAAATGCTGTAGATCGTGTTCCCAGTTTTCCTACAGGTATGGAGCCTCTTGTGGTTGCTAAAGAAGAGGCAATACGACAAACCATAAGTTTTGCTGTTAATGGTGAGTCAATAGATCTCGCCACGCTTAAGCAAATTGCGCGACAGATAGAATATGATATGCGTGCAATGGATGGTATTTCCCAAATACAAATAAGCGGTTATCCCGATGAAGAAATTGAAATTGCAGTACGTGAAAATGATCTTTTAGCATATAATCTAACTTTTCAGGAAGTAGCGCAGGCGGTTTCTCAGGCAAATATCCTCACTACCGGTGGAAATATTAAAACCGAAGCAGAAGATTATCTCATACGTGCTAATAATAGATCATACTACGGAGATGAATTATCAAATCTCGTAGTAAGAGCAAATACAGATGGTACTGTAGTACATCTTAGTGATGTGGCAATTTTGAGAGACAGATTTGAAGAAACTCCCAATGCATCTTACTTTAATGGTAATCTTGCGGTAAATGTCGAGATAAGCAATACAAATAATGAAGATTTACTATCTACTGCAGAGCAGGTGAATAATTATATTGATGATTTTAATCAAAAATACACGGCTGTTCATCTTGATGTAGTTTCAGATTCATCAATTCGTCTTGATCAACGTACGCAACTCTTATTAGAAAACGGTGCAGCAGGAATTCTGCTTGTTTTGCTTTTTCTATCCTTTTTTCTTAATACAAGACTTGCTTTTTGGGTTGCCTGCGGTATTCCAGTAGCATTTTTAGGAATGTTCATATTTGCGGCACAATTTGACGTTACCATTAACGTATTATCTCTTTTTGGGATGATTATCGTGATAGGAATTCTTGTAGATGACGGAATTGTAATTTCAGAAAATATTTATCAGCATTATGAAGAGGGTAAAACTCCTATTAGAGCCGCTATAGATGGCACCATGGAAGTTATGCCGCCCATCGTTTCGGCTATAATAACAACGGTATTGGCCTTTTCTACTTTTTTATTTCTTGACAGTCGTATAGGAGAATTTTTTAGCGAAGTTGCTACTGTAGTTATACTTACACTTACCGTGTCTCTTATAGAGGCCATGATCATATTGCCAGCCCATATTGCACATTCTAAAGCTTTAATTAGAGAAACAGATGAAGAGAAGGCAAACAAAAAGGGCTTAAATAAATTCTTTTATAAACTGCGTTTTTTTAATGAGAAAGGTGATCAGTTTATGCAATATTGCAGAGATAAGCTTTATGCTCCCTCACTACGCTTTGTATTGACTAATAGGTTTTTGTCGTTTGCAATTATCTGTTCTTTGCTTATTGTTACTACAGGATCTATTGCCGGCGGAATAGTAAAAGTGACACTTTTCCCTAGTATAGCAAGTGACCGTGTTTCTATAGACTTGCTAATGCCAGAGGGAACTAATCCTAAAATTACAGATAGTATTATAACAATGGTTGAGGCAGCAGCTTGGAAAGTTAATGACGATTACACAGCCAGACAGACGGGGAATATGCAGGTTGTTGAGAATGTTATAAAGCGTGTAGGGCCTGGTAACAACAAAGCTTCTTTGCAGGTAAATCTGCTTCCGGGAGAAGAGCGTGATTTTGCATCGCCAGATATTACAAATTCTATAAGAGATGAAGTAGGAGGGGTTTATGGTGTAGAACGGCTCACCTTTGGCTCTGGCGGAAACTTTGGCGGTAGCCCAATTTCTATATCCTTATTAGGTAATAATACTGAAGAACTTGAAGCTGCAAAAGAGGAGCTAAGAGCAGTGCTTGAAGATAATCCTCTGCTGCGTGATGTAGTAGATACAGATCCTGAAGGAATAAAAGAAATTAAAATCAAACTTAATGAGAGTGCATATGCTTTGGGACTTAACTTAAGCAGTGTAATGAGCCAGGTGCGTTCTGGATTTTTTGGTGCTCAGGCCCAGCGTTTTCAGAGAGGACAGGATGAAATACGAGTATGGGTGAGATACAACAGGGAGGATAGAAGTTCTATAAATGATCTGGATGAAATGCGTATTTTAACTCCTACCGGTGATCGTGTTCCTTTTGGTGAAATAGCTAGTTATGACATAGCACGCGGAGATGAGTCTATAAGTCATCTGGAAGGACAACGTGAGATACAGGTTAATGCAGATATGGAAGACCCTAATGGAAGCGCCACAGATATACTTGCAGAGGTGCGGGCAAATATTATTCCTGATATAATATCAAAATATCCTACTGTTTCGGTTTCATATGAAGGACAGAACCGGGAGGCCGAAAAACTTAGTAACTCTGCAAATAAAGTAATATGGGTTATTCTGTTTCTCATTTATGCGACTATAGCTTTTACATTTCGCAGTTATAGTCAGCCATTACTGCTTTTGCTTATGATACCTTTTAGTGTTATAGGTGTAGCCTGGGGTCATTTTATTCATGGTTTTCCTATAAATGTGCTTTCAGCTTTAGGTATTATTGCGCTAATTGGGATTATGGTAAACGATGGACTTGTGTTAATTGGTAAATTCAATAGCTATCTTAAAGAAGGAGTAAAATTTGATGAGGCCCTTTATATGGCTGGTAAATCGCGTTTTAGAGCCATATTTTTAACCTCGCTAACCACAGTGGCTGGACTTGCGCCTTTGCTAATGGAAAAAAGCAGGCAGGCGCAATTTTTAAAACCTATGGCTATCTCTATATCGTATGGTATTGCCATTGCTACCATTCTTACCTTATTAATGCTGCCTTTGCTATTATCTGTCACAAACAGCTTAAAAACGCGTATAAAGTGGCTAAAAACGGGTAAAGAAGTTAGTAAAGAAGAAGTAGAACGCGCCATTAAAGAACAAAAAGAAGAAGATGAAGCTGTATAGATCAATTACTTTTCAAATAATAGCTTTTACTATTCTGTTGTTTTCGGAGACGATTCTTGCGCAAGAAGAAACTCAGGAGCCACTCTCAAAAACCGAAGCAATACGAGTGACACTTGCCAATAATTACGGAATAGAGATAG
>JBALXG010000025.1:0-13589 GCA_036961055.1 Leeuwenhoekiella sp.
TGGAAATATTTATTCGGAAAAGGAAGAACTTCAGACACAACTTATAAAATTTTATTCCTGTTATTTTTAATCGTAGGTGCTTCTTCAAGTCTGGGTGCAGTAATTGCTTTCTCTGATGCGATGATTTTTGCCATGGTATTCCCTAATATTATAGGTCTTGTGTTGCTTTCGCCCAAAGTGCGCCAAGAGCTTAAAAAATACCTTAATGCTATTAAAATAGGTAAGATGAATGCAACGATTGATCATGAGAGTAAAAGCGTGAAGCAAACTCAATAGGTTCTATTCACAACTTATATATGAAACTAAAGTCCCACTTGCTTATGGATATCAAAAAGCGTAGTGGGATTTTACTTTTAATACTACTCATCCTGACTGGCTTATTGATCTACTTCTTAGTAGATTTTAAAAAACCCATACATTTTGATAAAGAGCTGGTAGCTAGTTTTCAGGCAGAGATAGACTCCTTAAAATCGGCCAAAAAAGAGGTGAAAAAACCCGATATTTACCCATTTAACCCCAATTTTATAACCGATTATAAAGGATATACTCTGGGAATGTCTCCCGAAGAAATTGACAGGTTGCATAGCTTTCGCGAAAGCGGGGAGTGGATTAATTCTGAAAAAGATTTTAAGGAAGTTACAAAAGTATCAGATTCGCTTTTGGTCACTATTTCACCTTATTTTAAATTCCCTGAATGGGTTACAAATCCTGAGCCTAAAAAATCTAAATATTCTACATCTAATAGGAAAACTTTCAAACAGAAAAAGGCACTTAATAGTGCGATTTTTGATGATTTTAAGGAGATAATGGGGATGACAGATGATTATGCGACTAAAATAATAAACTACAGAAAACGATTGGGAGGTTTTGTTGAAGATAATCAGTTGTTTGATGTGTATGGTGTGCCTAATACTTTGGTCTATTCTATCAAGGAAGAATATACCGTAAAACAAAAACCCACAATAAAAAAGCTTGATGTAAATACTGCTACAGCATCTGATCTTTCTACGCTGCCTTACATTTCCTTTAATTTAGCTATGGGTATTATTGATTATCGCACGCTGCATGAAGGGATAAAAGACGTTGATGAGTTAAAGAAAATAGACGGAATAACGCCGTATAAATTTAACCGAATTAAATTATATTTGTCCGCCAACCAAGATTAGGTCTTTTTTAATCGACCGGAAACAAACTCAACCAATAAAACGTTTATAAACACAAAAAGTGGTACATGAATAACACCTATTTTTCAGAAGAGCACAACCTCTTTAGAGAAAGCTTACGAGATTTTTTGCAAAAAGAAGTAGTTCCTCATATTGATAAATGGGAGGAAACAGGAATAATAGATCGATTTATCTGGAAGAAGTTTGGGGACATGGGTTATTTTGGTCTGGCATATCCAGAAGAGTATGGTGGTCTTGATCTCGATCTTTTTTACACCGTAATTTTACTTGAAGAATTACAAAAGATAAATTCTGGTGGTTTTGCCGCCGCCATCTGGGCGCATGCTTACTTAGCGATGACTCATTTAAAAGCCGAAGGTTCAGCTTTAATTAAAGAAAAATATCTTGCTTCAAGTATTACGGGCGATAAAATAGGTTGCATGTGTGTTACAGAACCATCAGGAGGATCTGATGTTTCTGGTATGCGCTCAACAGCTGTTAAAGATGGCGATGATTATATTATAAATGGCTCTAAAACCTTTATTACTAATGGTGTTTATTCAGACTATCTTATTGTAGCGGCAAAAACCTCACCAGAGAAAGGAAATAAAGGTATAAGTATTTTTATTATTGACAGGAAGGCTGAAGGTTTAAGTGCTACTAAATTAAATAAATTGGGTTGGCGTGCTTCAGATACCGGTGAGATAGCCTTTGATAATGTGCGTATCCCAAAGGAAAACTTAATGGGAGAAGAAGATAAAGGCTTCTATTACATTATGCAGCATTTTGCTCTTGAGCGTTTAATTATGGGGATTAATGCGCATGCGCGAGCCGAGTATGCTCTTGAGTATACAATGGGGTATATGAAGGAGCGCACAGCGTTTGGCAAGTCAATAGATAAATTTCAGGCATTGCGACACAGCGTAGCAGAAATGGCAAGCAGGATAGAGATGTGCAAAACCTTTAATTATGTGGTTGCAAAAAATCTTGATGAGGGCGATTATGTAGTAAAAGAAGCCAGTATGTCTAAGTTACTCTCTACAAAAATGGCAGACGAGGTTATTTATGAATGTTTGCAATTGCTAGGTGGTTATGGATATATGGAAGATTACCCGCTTGCAAGAATGTTTAGAGATAGCAGGTTAGGACCCATAGGTGGTGGCACCTCTGAAATTTTAAAAGAAATTATCGCTAAGATTATAATTGATAAAAAAGAATATAAGCCCGCTGCGGTTACTAGTAAATAAATAATTTGCAGATTACTTTTTTAAAGCAGCAAAATGTTTTTAATAATAGGTTGTTGTTTTTACTAAAAAAAGTATCTTTGCAGCCTGAAAACAGTACGAATTAAAAGAAAGGAGGTACCACTATGTTAATTATACCAGTAAAAGACGGAGAAAATATCGATAGGGCGCTTAAGCGTTTTAAAAGAAAATTTGATAGAACGGGAACAATGCGTAAGCTGCGTGATCGTCAGGCTTTCACAAAACCATCTGTATCTCGCAGACGTGAAATACAGAAAGCATCTTATATCCAGAACCTTAGGGATCAGGAGAATATTTAATAAAATCTGTCTCTAGCCGTTAAAGGTTAGCAATGGGATTTTAACAGAAAGACTCATCCTCTTTCATTATAGAACGAAAATCCGTTAGAATTTTGAGGTTTTACTCATGTTCTGGCGGATTTTTTTATGGATTATGTTTACCTTCAGACCAAAAGAAAAATGCATCTGGAATCCTTTCTCAATTATCTAAAGCTAGAGCGCAATTACAGCGACCACACTATTACTGCATACTCAAAAGATAATGAAGAATTTTTTGCTTTCGCGAAAGCGGAATATGATATTTCAAATCCTACTGAAATACATTATTCTATAATACGCAGCTGGATCGTCAGGCTGGCCGAAGCTAAAGTTTCAAACCGAAGCATCAACCGGAAAATATCTTCTCTAAAAACCTATTATAAATTTCTTCAGAAAACGGGAGTGATTTCTATTTCACCTTTGCAAAAGCATAAAGCATTAAAAATAGCTAAGAAAATACAGATACCTTTTTCTAAAGAGGAGGTAAATAATGTATTTCATGCATTTGATAATAGAGAGGGTTTTGAAGCGGTAAGAGATCGTCTTGTAGTAGAATTATTTTATGGTACAGGTATGCGCAGAAGTGAATTAATTAATTTAAAAGTAGCCGATATAGATTTTGCGCAGCAAACGGTAAAAGTTTTAGGTAAAAGGAATAAGGAGCGATTGCTGCCACTACTGGTACCTGTGTCAGAAAGTATTAAAATCTACCAGTTTGAAAGGTCTAAATGCTGGCCTGATAATACAGAGCCATATTTATTACTTACTAATAGTGGCGTTAAAATGTATGAAACGTTTGTTTACAGAATTATAAAAAGCTATTTTAGTAAGGTTTCCCATAAGGTTAAGACAAGTCCTCATATGCTTAGGCACACTTTTGCGACTCATTTGCTTAATCATGGGGCAGATTTAAACACAGTTAAAGAGCTTCTGGGACATACCAGTCTTGCCGCTACTCAGGTTTATACTCACAATAGTATAGCAGAGTTAAGTAAGGTTTATGAAAAGGCTCATCCCAGGAACAAGAATAGTGATTAATATTTTCCATTAACTAAAAACAGCAATTATGAAAGTAAACGTGCAAACCCCCAATTTCGATGCTGATCAAAAATTGATCAATTTTATTCAAAAAAAAATGGATAAGCTCGAGCAGTACTATGACCAGGTAATTTTTGCAGATGTGTTTTTAAAAGTTCAAAATACTAAGGGAAGGGAGAATAAAATAGTCGAAATTTTGCTTAGTGTTCCTGGAGATGAGATAATTGTAAAAAAACAGGCAAAAAGCTTTGAAGAAGGAACAGATAATTGTGCGCACTCATTAGAACGATCATTATTAAAGCGAAAACAAAAAATTAGAGCAATTGCTTAAATTTTTTTCGCAAAATGTTTTGTTAGAAATAAAATTATTCTACATTTGCAGTCCGTTAGAAATAGCGGACTTTTTTATACTCAAAAAGTGTAAAAAAGCCGATGTAGCTCAGTTGGCTAGAGCACGTGATTTGTAATCTCGGGGTCGGGGGTTCGAGTCCCTTCATCGGCTCGAAAATAAGGCGTAAAGGCGCTAAGTTTTTTGAAATATTGGAATTTAATTTTTGGGGAGATACTCAAGCGGCCAACGAGGACAGACTGTAACTCTGTTGTTTTACGACTTCGCAGGTTCGAATCCTGCTCTCCCCACAAAAATTATTTGATTTAAAGTTCAGGTTTATGAAATTACTTCGTAAATTTGCAGCCTTAAATTAAAAAAGCGGGAGTAGCTCAGTTGGTAGAGCGTCAGCCTTCCAAGCTGAATGTCGCCGGTTCGAACCCGGTCTCCCGCTCTAGTTTTTTAAATCTCAAGTGAGATTTACTATACAAATGAGGCGATTTTTGCCTTTTCCAAGCCCTTTTAAGCTGAGTAGGTCAGCCCGGGCAAAATATGTAAACTTATCTAAGTGTAGGTGATTTTGCACATTAAGCCGACGTAGCTCAGGGGTAGAGCGTTTCCTTGGTAAGGAAGAGGCCACGGGTTCAAATCCCGTCGTTGGCTCAATAGCAGAACAACTGCTTTGTAAACGGGTGTGGTAAACGCTCCGTTTTTTTTGCATGCGTAAAAAATCGTGGCAGACCCGTTAACTGAAAAAATTGAACACTAATAATAACTAAGATTAAAATTATTTAAATCATGGCAAAGGCAACTTTTGATCGTTCCAAACCTCACTTAAATATTGGTACTATAGGACACGTAGATCACGGTAAAACTACATTGACTGCTGCTATTACTACTGTACTTGCAAATGCAGGTCTTTCTGAAATGAGAAGTTTTGACTCTATTGACAACGCTCCTGAAGAGAAAGAAAGAGGTATAACTATTAATACTTCTCACGTAGAGTATTCTACAGCTAATCGTCACTACGCACACGTTGACTGTCCAGGTCACGCCGATTATGTGAAAAACATGGTTACTGGTGCTGCTCAAATGGACGGTGCTATTCTTGTGGTTGCGGCTACAGATGGTCCTATGCCACAAACACGTGAGCATATCCTTCTTGGTCGTCAGGTAGGTATTCCTCGTATGGTTGTATTCATGAATAAGGTGGATATGGTTGATGATGAAGAGCTTCTTGAATTAGTTGAGATGGAAGTGCGTGATTTATTAAGCTTTTATGAATATGATGGTGATAATGGACCTGTTATACAAGGTTCTGCATTAGGAGCACTTAATGGTGAGCAACAATGGGTTGATAAAGTTATGGAGCTTATGGAAGCTGTAGATAACTGGATTGAATTACCTAAGCGTGATATTGATAAGCCATTCTTAATGCCTATTGAAGATGTATTCTCTATTACTGGTCGTGGTACTGTAGCAACTGGTCGTATTGAGACTGGTGTTGCTAATACTGGAGATCCAGTTGAAATCATTGGTATGGGTGCAGCTAAACTTGCTTCTACTATTACTGGTGTTGAGATGTTCCGTAAGATCCTTGATAGAGGTGAAGCTGGAGATAACGTAGGTATTCTTTTAAGAGGTATTGAGAAGTCTCAGATTACAAGAGGTATGGTAATTACTAAGCCTAAATCTGTAACTCCTCATGCTAAATTTAAAGCTGAAGTTTATATCCTTAAAAAAGAAGAAGGTGGTCGTCACACGCCATTTCATAATAATTATCGTCCTCAGTTTTACGTACGTACAACTGACGTAACAGGAAACATTATGTTGCCTGATGGAGTAGAGATGGTAATGCCTGGGGATAACTTAACAATAACTGTTGAATTAATCCAGCCTATCGCTCTTAACTTGGGTCTTCGTTTTGCAATCCGTGAAGGTGGTAGAACAGTGGGTGCAGGTCAGGTAACTGAAATTTTAGACTAAACAAGTTTATAAATTATATAACTAAGGCGTTCGTTTTTGCGGATGCCTTGGTTTTATATTAAAAGTTTCATAAGTAAGTTTAGGCTTTGTTTTTGTTTCTTTTAATAAACGGGTTTAGCTCAGTTGGTAGAGCACTGGTCTCCAAAACCAGGTGTCGGGAGTTCGAGTCTCTCAACCCGTGCTTTTATAATAGAACATATCTTTAAGAAAATGTTTTATGAATACAATTTAAAGGAAGTTTTTCCTTCTAAAGAAAAAAATATTATGGCTGGATTAGTGAATTATGTTCAGGAATCTTATAACGAATTAAAAAATCATGTTACCTGGACTCCGTTATCAGAAGCTCAACGTTTAACTGTTGTTGTTGCTGTATTTGCGATTATCTTTTCTCTTGCAGTTTGGGGAGTTGATACTGTTTTTAGCAGGGCTATAAAATTTTATTTTAATCTAGTAGGTGCTTAAAAATAATTAAATGGCTGATACAAACAATACCAATAAAGATTGGTACGTGGTAAGGGCCGTTAGTGGTCAGGAAAACAAAATCAAAGGATACATTGATCAGGAAGTATCTAGATTTGGTTTAGAAGACTATGTTGAGCAAGTTCTTGTCCCTACCGAAAAAGTAATTCAAATACGTAACGGTAAAAAGGTGCATAAGGAGCGTGTTTATTTTCCTGGTTATATAATGGTGCATGCAAATTTGGGTGGTGAGGTTGCTCACATGATAAAATCTATTAACGGTGTTATTGGATTTCTAGGAGAGACAAAAGGTGGAGATCCTGTTCCATTACGTATGTCTGAAGTTAATCGCATGCTAGGCAAAGTAGATGAATTGTCTGTTAAAGCAGATAATGTCGCTATACCATTTGTAAGTGGAGAGACTGTTAAAGTTATAGATGGTCCTTTTAATGGTTTTAATGGAACTGTTGAAAAGATTAATGAAGAAAAACGTAAACTCGAGGTAATGGTTAAGATTTTTGGTAGAAAGACGCCGCTTGAGTTGAGTTATATGCAAGTTGAAAAAGTATAAGTGTTACACATATATTAGATATAGTTCTTCTGCTTCCAACTGTTAGAACGTATCAAACTAAATTTTTAAAAATGGCAAAAGAAATAAGTAAGGTTGTAAAATTACAAGTTAAGGGAGGTGCCGCAAACCCCTCTCCGCCTGTTGGACCAGCTTTAGGTGCTGCCGGTGTAAATATCATGGAGTTCTGTAAGCAGTTTAATGCTAGAACTCAGGATAAAGCTGGTAAAGTACTTCCTGTTGTTATTACTGTTTATGGAGATAAGTCTTTTGACTTTGCTGTTAAAACACCTCCTGCAGCAGTCCAGTTAATGGAAGCAGCTAAATTAAAAAGCGGTTCTGGGGAACCTAACCGTAAAAAAGTTGCTAATGTAACATGGGATCAAATACGATCAATTGCAGAGGATAAAATGCCAGATCTTAATTCATTCACGATAGAAAGTGCAATGAAAATGGTGGCAGGTACCGCAAGATCCATGGGAATAACTGTAAAAGGACAAGCTCCTTTTTAACATCCAAAAAAAGCAATTATAATGGCAAGAGTAACAAAAAAGCAAAAAGATTCACGTGCTAAGGTAGAGGTTGGAAATGCCTATAACCTGGCTGAAGCTTCTGCTTTAATAAAAGAAGTGAGCACTGTAAATTTTGATCCTTCTGTTGACTTGGCTGTACGTCTTAATGTAGATCCGCGTAAAGCAAATCAAATGGTGCGTGGTGTAGTTACCCTTCCCCACGGAACAGGTAAAGACGTTAAGGTTCTTGCGCTGGTAACTCCAGACAAGGAAGCAGAAGCTAAAGAAGCAGGTGCAGACTATGTAGGTCTTGATGAATATTTAGAGAAAATCAAAAACGGTTGGACAGATGTAGACGTTATTGTCACAATGCCAAGTGTAATGGGTAAATTAGGTCCTTTAGGACGTGTATTAGGACCTCGTGGTCTTATGCCTAACCCAAAAACCGGTACTGTAACAATGGATGTGGCAAAAGCTGTATCTGATGTTAAGGCTGGTAAGATTGACTTTAAGGTTGATAAGACGGGTATTGTACATGCAGCTATAGGAAAAGCATCTTTTGATGCTGATAAAATAGCCGCTAACGCAAAAGAATTGATAACGACATTGGTAAAATTGAAACCTACGACTTCAAAAGGTATTTATATCAAAAGCATTTTTATGTCTAGTACTATGAGTCCTAGTGTAGAAGTAGATTCAAAAAGATTTGCTGAGCAGTAAACAGTATATATTATGACAAGAGAAGAAAAATCACAAGTAATAGAAGATCTTACTGCGCAGTTAGCCAATAGTACGCATATCTATTTAACAGATATTTCCGGATTGAATGCTGATGCTACATCAAGATTACGTAGAGCTTGCTATAAAGCAGGTATACAACTTGCTGTGGTTAAAAATACATTGCTTGCAAAAGCAATGGAAAGTTCAGATAAGGACTTTGGTGAATTGCCAGAAGTTCTTAAGGGAAATACATCCTTAATGCTTTCTGAAGTTGGTAATGCACCAGCTAAGGTTATAAAAGAATTTCGTAAGAAATCTGATAAGCCTTTTCTTAAAGGAGCATTTATTGAAGAGGCTATCTACGTTGGTGATGATCAACTAGATAATTTAGTAAATATCAAATCAAGAGAAGAGTTAATCGGCGATATTGTTGGTTTACTTCAATCGCCTGCTAAGAACGTTATTGGCGCTCTTAAATCAGGAGGAGGAATTCTTGCTGGTATTATTAAAACACTTTCTGAGAAAGAAGGTTAAACGAGTACGCACTTTTAACATATATAATTAGAATAATTTTTTTTAAAACGATAGAAAATGGCAGATTTAAAAGATTTCGCAGAACAATTAGTTAACTTAACTGTAAAAGAAGTTAATGAGTTAGCTACAATATTAAAAGACGAGTATGGTATCGAGCCTGCAGCAGCAGCTGTAGCTATGGCTGGTCCTGCTGGTGGTGGTGAAGATGCAGCTGAAGAGCAAACTGAATTTGATGTTATCCTTAAAGCAGCAGGTGGTTCTAAATTGGCAGTTGTAAAACTGGTAAAAGAACTTACAGGAGCTGGACTTAAAGATGCTAAGGAATTAGTTGACAATGCACCTAGCCCAATTAAAGAAGGTATTGCTAAAGATGAAGCTCAAGCAATTAAAGCTCAATTAGAAGAAGCAGGAGCAGAGGTTGAGCTTAAGTAAGCTCACACCATATAAATACAAGGGTTTAGGTCTTTTCGCAAACGCGAAATTGGCCTAAACCATTTGTCGTATATAGTATTGGCATTATATTGCGACACTAAAATATTGCCCGCGGCGTTATAATATATACCGCAAACCCGCATAAGGGTTAATAAATTTACTTTAATTAAATTCCGTTCGTTGAAGATGCAAGCAAAACAAGCTGAAAGACTGAATTTCTCATCGGTAAAGAACAGGCCTGAATATCCTGACTTTCTGGATATACAGATTAAATCCTTTCAGGATTTCTTCCAGTTGGAGACCAAGTCTGAAGAAAGAGGAAAAGAAGGACTTTACAATACATTTCTAGAGAACTTCCCCATTACGGACACCCGTAATAACTTTGTACTAGAATTTTTGGATTACTTTGTTGATCCTCCACGATACTCAATTCAAGAGTGTATCGAGCGTGGCCTTACCTATAGTGTACCATTAAAGGCGCGTTTAAAATTATACTGTACTGATGATGAGCATGAAGATTTTGAAACTATTGTTCAGGATGTCTATTTAGGGACTATTCCTTATATGACACCTAGTGGTACTTTCTGTATCAACGGTGCTGAGCGTGTAGTTGTATCTCAATTACATCGTTCTCCTGGTGTGTTCTTTGGTCAATCTTTTCACGCTAACGGTACAAAATTATATTCTGCCAGAGTTATTCCTTTTAAAGGGTCGTGGATAGAATTTGCTACTGATATCAATAGCGTTATGTATGCCTATATTGATAGAAAGAAAAAATTACCTGTAACAACTTTATTTCGTGCAATTGGTTTTGAGCGTGATAAGGATATTTTAGAAATATTTGATCTTGCAGAAGAGGTTAAAGTATCTAAAACAGGTTTAAAGAAATATTTGGGTCGCAAACTTGCAGCTCGTGTTTTGAATACCTGGCATGAGGATTTTGTAGATGAAGATACAGGTGAAGTAGTTTCAATTGAGCGTAACGAGATTGTGCTTGATCGTGATACTATATTAGAGAAAGAGCATGTAGATGAGATTCTAGATTCTGGAGCAAAAACAATTCTTTTGCATAAAGAGGATAATTTGCATGCAGATTATGCGATCATTCATAACACATTGCAAAAAGATCCTACAAACTCTGAAAAAGAGGCTGTAGAACATATATATCGTCAACTACGTAACGCTGAACCGCCAGATGAAGAAACGGCACGTGGTATTATAGATAAATTATTCTTTAGTGATCAACGTTACAACTTAGGTGAAGTAGGTCGTTACAGAATGAACAAAAAACTTGGTCTTGATATTGGGATGGATAAGCAAGTGCTTACCAAAGAAGATATCATTACCATTGTAAAATATTTAATTGAGCTTATCAACTCTAAGGCAGAGATTGATGATATTGATCACCTTTCTAACCGTCGTGTACGTACAGTAGGTGAGCAGTTATCTTCTCAGTTTGGTGTTGGTCTTGCTCGTATGGCACGTACTATTCGTGAGCGTATGAACGTTCGGGATAATGAAGTGTTTACACCTATAGATTTGATTAATGCAAAGACATTGTCTTCTGTAATTAATTCATTCTTTGGTACAAACCAGCTTTCTCAATTTATGGATCAAACCAATCCTCTTGCAGAGATCACGCATAAGCGTCGTCTTTCAGCATTAGGACCCGGTGGTTTATCTAGAGAAAGAGCAGGTTTTGAGGTGCGAGATGTGCATTATACGCATTATGGTCGTTTATGTCCTATTGAAACTCCAGAAGGACCAAACATTGGTCTTATATCTTCTTTAGCTGTTTATGCTAAAGTAAATAGTATGGGATTCATTGAGACACCATATCGTAAGGTGACAGATGGAAAAATAGATCTTCAGACAGAACCTCAGTATTTAAGTGCAGAAGAGGAAGAGGGTATGTTAATTGCTCAGGCAAACAACCCGATGAATGATGACGGTACTATAGATGCAGAACGTGTTATTGCAAGGATGGAAGGTGACTTTCCGGTTGTAGAACCAAATACAGTGCATTACGCTGATGTTTCTCCTAACCAGATTGCTTCTATTTCGGCTTCATTAATTCCATTTTTAGAGCATGATGATGCAAACAGGGCTTTGATGGGATCAAACATGATGCGTCAGGCAGTGCCACTTTTACGTGCAGATGCACCTATTGTGGGTACAGGTTTAGAGCGTCAGGTAGCTTCAGATTCTCGAGTGCTTATTAATGCCGAAGGTGATGGTGTTGTTGAGTATGTAGATGCTAACGAAATTACTATTAAATACGATAGAACTGATGATGAGCGTCTTGTAAGTTTTGAAAGCGATTCTAAAAATTACAAGCTTATAAAATTCCGTAAGACAAACCAGAGTACGTCTATTAATCTTAAACCTATTGTAGCAAAAGGCGATAGAGTTAAGAAAGGCCAGGTTCTTTGTCAGGGTTATGCTACTGAAGCTGGTGAGCTTGCTCTTGGTAGAAACATGAAAGTAGCCTTTATGCCTTGGAAAGGGTATAACTTTGAGGATGCTATTGTGATTTCTGAAAAAGTGGTAAGAGATGATATCTTTACTTCAATTCATGTTGATGAATATTCATTAGATGTTCGTGATACAAAATTGGGTAATGAAGAGTTAACTAATGATATTCCTAACGTATCTGAAGATGCAACCCGTGATCTTGATGAGAACGGTATGATACGTATTGGAGCAGAGGTTAAGCCTGGAGATATTCTTATTGGTAAAATCACTCCTAAAGGTGAATCAGATCCAACGCCAGAAGAAAAATTACTTCGTGCTATCTTTGGAGATAAAGCCGGTGATGTAAAAGATGCTTCATTAAAAGCTTCTCCATCACTACGTGGTGTAGTTATTGCCAAAAAATTATTTGCGAGAGCGATAAAAGATAAGCGCAAACGTGCAAAAGATAAGGAAGATATTTCTGCACTTGAAGCTGAATATGATGTGAAATTTGATGAGCACAAAAATTTACTTGTTGACAAATTATTTCAACTTGTAAATGGTAAGACTGCTCAGGGAGTTAAGAATGATCTAGGTGAAGAAATCCTTCCAAAAGGAAAAAAATTCACTTTAAAGATGCTTAATTCTGTAGAAGATTATACGCATTTAACACAAGGTAACTGGACAACAGATAACGCTACTAATATTTTAATAGCAGATTTGTTGCACAATTACAGAATTAAAGAAAATGACCTTCAGGGTAACTTACGTCGTGAGAAATTTACAATCTCTGTAGGTGATGAGCTTCCTGCAGGAATTATTAAACTGGCTAAAGTATATGTTGCTAAAAAACGTAAACTTAAAGTTGGTGATAAAATGGCAGGGCGTCACGGTAACAAGGGTATTGTTGCGCGTATAGTACGTCAGGAAGATATGCCATTTCTTGAAGACGGAACACCGGTTGATATTGTTTTGAATCCGTTAGGTGTACCTTCTCGTATGAACATTGGGCAGATTTATGAAACCGTTCTTGGGTGGGCAGGTCAGAAATTAGGTCGTAAGTATGCGACACCTATTTTTGATGGAGCTACACTTGATCAGATAAATGAATTAACTGATGAAGCGGGAATACCAAGATTTGGACATACCTATTTGTTTGATGGTGGTACGGGAGAGCGTTTTGATCAACCTGCAACAGTAGGTGTGATTTACATGCTTAAACTGGGTCATATGGTAGATGACAAGATGCATGCACGTTCTATAGGACCATACTCGTTAATAACACAACAACCATTAGGTGGTAAAGCACAATTTGGTGGTCAGCGTTTTGGTGAGATGGAAGTATGGGCGCTTGAGGCTTATGGAGCATCTGCAACATTACGTGAAATATTAACTGTTAAGTCTGATGATGTTATTGGAAGAGCTAAGACATACGAAAGTATTGTTAAAGGAGAACCAATGCCAGAACCGGGATTGCCAGAATCATTCAACGTATTGATGCATGAACTTAAAGGTCTGGGACTAGACATTCGTCTGGAAGAATAGATACAAAATATGGCTGCGCTTTTGCAAAAGCGTAGCCTTATATAGTATTTTCATTTTAAAAAGATTAATTTTCGACATAAGGTATTATGGCAAGAAATAATGATAATAATGCAGCAGTAAAGAGATTTAATAAAATCTCTATTGGTCTTGCGTCTCCAGAAGCGATCCTTGCTGAATCGCGTGGCGAGGTATTAAAGCCAGAAACTATAAATTACCGCACGCACAAACCTGAACGTGATGGTTTGTTTTGTGAGCGTATTTTCGGTCC
>JBALXG010000260.1:0-4787 GCA_036961055.1 Leeuwenhoekiella sp.
GTTATCAATGGTTTTTGGGCTGAGACACATTATATCTGCTATTTCTTTATAAGTTTTATCAGAACAGGAAAGTTTCATAAATTCAAGTTCACGACTTGTAAAATTATCAAGTCCCCTGTCTTTACTTTTATTATTAACGCTGTCCAGCAAAGCCTGCGTTACATGATCTGAATAATAGTGCCCCTTTTCTATCACTTCATTTAAAGCGTTGTATAAAGTTTCCGGATGAATATCTTTTATTAAATATCCTTTACTCCCAAGTCTGAGCATTTGAATTATAGTTTCTTCATCATCATCCATAGATAATGAAAGCACGTCAATATCAGGTTTGTGCTTATTAAGCCAGGCGATGGTTTCAAAACCATTCATAACAGGCATATTAATATCAAGCAGTATAATGTCTGGATCCTGACCTGCAACATCTAGTTTATTGATAAGATCATTACCATTTTTAGCCATAAACAGAACGCTAAAGCCATCAAAACTATTGATAAGTCCCTGCAATGACTGGGCAAAAAGAACATGATCGTCTACAATACCTATAGTTTTAACATCCATATTAGTTAGTGATTAACTTCTGCCTTCAAATTCTAAATTTAATGACCGTAAATTTACTAATTCTTTTTGCATTTAACACCTTTTTAAGAAGTAAATCAATATAGTATAATTATTTGGAATACTTGATTTTCAAAGAAGTACCTATTTTTGGCTTAGATAATATTGATAAGTTTGCACCTATTAATTTAGCACGACTTTCAATATTTAAAAGCCCTGAGTTTTGAGTTATTGTTTTAATATCAAAACCTATCCCATTGTCATTAAGATCTATATTAATTGTTTCGGGCGAAAAATAAAAATTAACTGTAAGAAGATCTGCTTTTGCATGTTTAATCACATTTGTGAAAAATTCTTGCACAATTCTAAAAAGAACTAATCTGTCATTTTTTGTTATATCCCATGGCTCTCCTTTAACGGTTAACTGCGTTTTAAGAAAATTGACTCTTTCAAAACGTTTTAATTCATTTTCTACAGATTCAATAATTGTCAAATTATCAATTACCTCATTGTTTAAACTTTTAGATAAGGAGCGCACTTCCTGAAGTGATTTAATTATAAGGTCTTTAACATCATCAATACCTTGCTGATCTGCAGCATTTTTACCTAAGATATTGAGCTGCATATTTGCAACAGAAAGCAGTTGCCCTATGTTATCATGAAGCTCCCAACTTACATTTTTAAGTGTATTTTCTTGTATTTCCAGTTGTGTACGGGCGACTTCTTCTATATATCTTTTTTCAGCTGCATTGCGCTCATTTATAAACTTTAATTTACGTTTTTGAAATACATGGAAAAGAAAAATCACTGTTATTAGTAAGATAAGCAGCACAACAGAACTTGCGATAACCAGAATTTGTAAATCTTCAGATTTAATCCCTACTCCATCTTCCATGCATATACACGTATTTAATTTTTTTCATTCAGCTTTATTTCTTTAGCCTTAAGATAAATTACTAACATACTCAAAATGAGCACTGCAATAAATAAGACTGACGCTATAAAGATAATTAAGATTGTAAGTATTTCATTATTCATCGGGGTTAATTAAATGTTCATTTAGGGATTTATCACTTTTTAAAAATGCTACTGCAAAACAGCAGTATTGTATGCTGTTAATCAAAAATAAGACTACACTCCATATTATAATTTCTTCTTTAACCATAAACTCAATGGCTATTTCAAAGGGCAGATATGTAACGCAAAAAACTAATAAACCAAAGGCTATCCAGAAATACGGCGAACTCGTAATATTCATAACCACCTCTCTGTTAAGCATTTCAATAAAATAAAAACAAGCAGAAATAGTTACAAAAACAGTACCCAGTGTATAACTATGCGTCATAAAACTGCTGGTAAAATCCTGTGTAAAAAGGGCATTTATCACCCAGAAAACACTGAAAATTATAGCTAAACCCTGAAGAATTAATTTTCGGGTTAGTGAAAACATAAGTGAGCTGAACCACCACAAGAAGAATGCAAAATGAATCAGATAATAAATATTATACGGTATATAATTAGGTATCCCAAAAAGGGGATAGCTTATTCCAGCAAAAAATTCATTTAGCGCTACATACCAAACAAAAAAGAGCACGTACTTTAACCTGGACTCCTTAAAATGACTATATCTTATAGTGCCTATAATTGCGGCTATAAGCTCAAGATATTGTGAATAAGAACTCAGTTCTTCCATTCAAACTTAATGTGTTTATTTCTGATTATTGAGAATAACTGGCACTTGGGGGATTTCCTTTATGACCCACATTTAAAGGAGAAACCCCTGCAATATCCTGAGGATTACTTGGCGGAAAGAAAAGAAAATTACCTTCCTGTACATTTATATTTTCTCCTGTGGGAACTAAAAATACTGTTGAATATCCCGCATCTTCTTTAATTTTATAATTTTGAGGATAAGCTCCCTGATATATACGTATTCCATTTAATGTATAGCCTTTTATTTTAGCTTGTTCTTCAGCATAATCAAGATAGTTTCTCATATCTTCTATAGACCACCAGCTGGAGCGGTTATCTGCTTTTCCGGCAATAGAATCCATAACCCGTACGCGTGTTCTGGTGTACGTCTCATCCAGAATTTTTGCTTCAGCAGGAGAAATTACACCAGACGGTGGTTTAACATCTTTACGCTGCTCATCCTTTAATTTATTATCGCAAGAAATTAAAATCAATAAAAAAAGAGAACATGGTATCAAACTTTGGCTGGCTTTTAAAAAGTTAAGTATCATCACTTTCCGGTATTAGAATATTACCTAACAAAAATAATTCAAAATAATACCAAGCCCTAAAAAGCGCTTTAAAAAGGGTTGAAATCCCCTTTTGATAAATTCACAGCCTTCTTTAATTCAATTAGATTTTTATTTTTTTAATGTTGAGAAAAAAAAACTTTATTTAATCGAGTATTTAAGTTGTTTCATCTATTCGCAAATTCCTGCCTTAGTTTTATCTGTAAACTTGCGCAATAATTGATACGTTTTAGCGTGTTACCTAAAACTGTATCAATTTACAATACGCATACCCACCCACTCAAACTAACATAAATGGAAAAATTAATTGAATACAGCAAAATCAATATTTTGCGGCTCGTACAAAGAGCAAACAATTTAGGCTTAATAGACAATCATAATGAAAATGATTATGCCGATTATATTCATGAATTATGGACTTCTATGCTAAAGAATAAAGAATTAGGCGAAGAAGCAAAAAGAGTAGACAGTATTATGGGAAGAGGTGACTCAATACAAATTCTCAGCGACACTTTAGAAGATGCCAGTTTCCCTGAGCTTGAATTTTATTAGATCCTGTGGCCTTTTCTGCGCCAGCCTACAGATGCTCATTTCAGAAAGCTGTAAAATTCTGGGATATCCCCCGGTTACCTGACAGTCGCGCATTAAAATAATCAAATTACCACCAGAAGTAAGTTGTACGGTCCCGGGAATCACGGGACCTGTTACAATTCCTTTAAGTTGGTTTTGCAATTTATCGACTAATTGAATAGCCATTCTGCTACTGGCACCAGACACGGTAAAAAATTGACTGAAAAGTGTTTTTTGTTGAATTTTACTTAGCAAACCAAATTCTGGCCCTGTAAAAACTTCGATTTCATTTTTAAAGATTCCGCTTTCGCGAAAGTTTACTCGTGCAGAAGCCGATTTTTGCCCGATTTCACCCGATTTTACGCATAACCGATCACCTTTTTGCAACCTTATTGTAGAGGTGATTCCTTCATACATGCTTCGGCTGCCCAAAATTTTATCAGATAAAAAACCGCCAAAAACCGCCAAATAAGCTCTAAAACCAGCTTTTAAAGTACCAAAATCCAGTTCATCTCCCTCCTTAATTACGTATAATTTATCGTTGAATATCTCCTTTCCGTTTAACTGAAGTGTAAATTCTGCACCGCAAATAGCAATTGTTGTATCACCAGAAAATTTAAGTTTAGGGCCGCTCATCGTGATTTCAAGAACCGCAGCATCACTTTTATTGTCAAGCAATAAATTTGCCTTTTTAGCAGAAAATGAATCCATCACACCACTTTGAGGAACTCCATATCTGGCAAAACCAGTACGTCCCAAATCCTGAATAGAAGTATAAAAACCTGATTTTAAAACCTCAATTTCAGCCATTATTTATAGGTTTTAATTCGTATTTATTTTGACGTATTTGTTCTTTAATAAAAACGTATTCTTCTTTATCAATTGCAAAAAACTGAATTTTATCACCCGGCAAAAACAAACTCGGAATTTCAAGTTTAGGATCAAATAAATCCACCGGACAATTGCCTATAATTTGCCATCCTGCAGGACTGGATCTGGGATATATTCCTGTCTGGTTTTCAGCTATCCCTACGGCTCCTTTTTCAATCATTTTTCGCGGCTGTTTTTTACGCGGAATTGCGAGCTTTTTATCCATCCCGCCCAGGTATAAAAAACCGGGAAGAAAACCCAGAAAATAGAGTAAGTAATCTGGCGCAGTATGCAACTCGATAATTTGCGCAACTGTAAGTTTATTTCGATCTGAAATTTCTTTTAAATCTAAGCCGAATTCGGCATCATAACATACCGGCAACCTGAATTTTCTAGTGCTCAAAGCTTCTGAAAAATTTACATTAAAATCATATGTCTTTAGCACCAAAAAATCATCATAGACATTTTCTATACCTGATACATAATTAATTAATAATGAATCATATGTGTTGATTACCTCAACATTTGATT
>JBALXG010000261.1:0-4782 GCA_036961055.1 Leeuwenhoekiella sp.
ACCCATTTTTTAGAAAGAAGAGCTGCAAATACCTGATTTATAGAAACTTTTAATTTAGTTAATTGAGAAAATATTTGGGGGTATTTATTTTTGAAGGTGATATTAAAACGATCAAATAAGTCTGTAAACCAGTTTTGAATAGAGCTTTTCATAAATGGTTGCAAATTAATGCATAGCCTGCAATTTGACAATGTGGGTTTGCATATGTTTAACAAAGAAATTTACAGATAATTAAAGGTGAAATATAGAAGTAAGATTTGTATTTAATCTCTCTAAAAGAGTTTAGTTCTCCTGGGTGTTAATTTCTTTTAGAACAAATATTTTAAACTGGTTTTTGAGATTAACAGAAAAACTTTGATTTATTTTATTAAAGAGCTTTTTTTATGCAGGGTATAATTTTAAATTTTTGATAATCAATTATTTGTTTAGTATATTTTAATTCTAACTATTCTTCGCGAGAAATAAAAACACTCTTTATTTTTACTTTAAGATTTTTTTAAGAAAAAAATAATTGACAATAGTCTGATTGAATTTATCTTTAGCCTGCTACAACTTATATTTTCTTTATGTACATTTTACTTATTGCCGTTTTCGTTCTGGGCTATCTGGGAATTGCTCTTGAACATAATATTAAAATTGATAAAGCGGCGGCGGCCATTCTCACAGGGGTGATATGCTGGACGATACTAATAATAGGGCAGGATAGTCTTATTTTAGAAACTACTCCAGTCTCTGGGGATGGGGGTTCAACATCCTTTCTGGACGAAACTTTACTTGTTCATGTAGGAGAAATAGCAGAAATACTTTTCTTTCTTCTAGCCGCAATGACTATAGTAGAACTCATTGATGTTCATAAGGGCTTTGAAGTTGTAACCGATAAAATTACTACGGCCAACAGAGTCAAGCTTTTGTGGATTATATGTAGTATTACTTTTTTCTTTTCTGCCGCGTTAGATAACTTAACTACTGCTATAGTAATGGCAGCTTTACTTAAAAAGCTTCTAAAGAAAAAAGAAGATCGCTGGTTTTTTGGCGGGATGGTAATTCTTGCCGCAAATGCTGGTGGAGCATGGTCGCCTATAGGTGATGTTACTACAATTATGCTATGGATAGGAGGGCAGGTTACAGCGATGCATATAATTACAACTGTATTTCTCCCTAGTTTAGCATGTATCCTTGTGCCATTGATTGTACTTACTATTAAAATGGGCGGGAGAACAGAGCGTCCTGATAGTATCGTGGAAGAAAATGAACATCACGCTGCAATCACTACTTTTGAACAAAGACTTGTCTTTTGGTTAGGTATAGGCGGACTCTTGTTTGTGCCTATATTTAAAAATGCTACTCATTTACCTCCATTTATGGGTATGCTCTTAAGCCTAGGTGTACTTTGGGTAACAACAGAACTTCTACATAGAAGTAAAGAGTATTCTCGTAAATATCAGCTTTCAGTATCTGGAGTTATAAAAAAAGTTGATACACCAAGTATTCTGTTCTTCCTTGGGATTTTATTAGCAGTAGCCAGTTTACAAACTGCAGGTATTTTAGAAGATTTAGCGATGATTCTTGATGAGACTTTTCACGATATTTATTTGGTTAATATATTTATTGGTTTACTGTCTGCAGTTGTTGATAATGTGCCATTGGTCGCCGGGGCCATGGGTATGTATTCTCTGGACACTTATCCTCCAGATAATACTTTTTGGGAATTACTTGCCTACTGTGCGGGAACCGGTGGAAGTGTTTTAATCATAGGCTCTGCGGCAGGTGTAGCTATAATGGGCTTACTTAAGATAGAATTTATGTGGTATGTAAAAAATATTAGCTGGCTGGCTTTGATAGGGTACTTCGCAGGTGTGGCTGTACTTTATCTACTAGGTTAATTTTTAAGAATAATTCTTCGAGGTTATTGATTTAATAAAGTAAAAAAACAAAAAACCGCTTAAAAGCGGTTTTTTGTTTTTCTATTCTAAAAGATTTTTCTCTAATTAGAAGTACCAATTAATGAAAGAAATTTATCAAGATTAGGCAGAATTACGATTCTAGTTCTACGGTTTTTAGCCATGTTTTCTTTAGAGTCATTTGGCACTAAAGGCATATAGCTGCTTCGGCCTGCTGCAATCATCTTTTTAGGATCTACATCATATTTATTTTGCAGTTCACGTATTATAGCTGTAGAGCGTTGTACGCTTAAATCCCAGTTGTCTTTAATGTAAGAACCTGGTTTCACGGTTTTAGCATCAGTATGACCCTCTACCATAACTTCTATCGCAGGTTCAGAATTAATAACATCTGCAAGACGCTGCAATAAGTCATTAGCTTTATTGCTTACACGGTAACTACCAGAATTAAACAATAATTTATCTGATATTGATATCATTACAACTGTCTCGTCAATATTAATATCTACATCGTCATCACTATTTACTGTGCTATCTAAATTCTTTTTCAGATTATAGGAGATTGCAAGATTCATAGAATCTTCAAGTGTTCTTGCCTGAGAAAGTTCTTTCTGGTCAACATTTTTTAATGCTTCCCTCATTTTTACTTTAGAATTATTAGATATAACGCCTAGATTTTCAACTAAATCAAACTTTTCATCATTTGAATTTTGAAGAGAATTTATTTTAGAGTTGTAATTCGCAACCCGTGCTTCAATCGCAGCATATTTTGCTTCAATTTCTTCTTTTTCTACCTGTGTTTTAGTAAGAGTAGATTGTGTGTTGCTATATTGGTCTTGTAGAGCAACATACTTTTTTTTTGAAACGCATCCTACAGCGAGAATTGAGGAGAGTATGGTTAATGTTACGATTTTTTTCATGCTTTTAGTTTTAGTTATTAAGTTGGGTATATAAACCTTTATGACTATGAAATATTACAAAGAATTTGCTATAGTTATGTTAAAAAAGGGTTTGATAATACTTGAATACCAAACCCTAATGATCACATTTAAAATTTACCTTACTCTATATCAACGAGTTCTAGGTCAAAAATCAATTCCTGACCTGCTAGTGGATGATTTGCATCAATAACTACAGTATCACCTTTTATTTCGGCTACGCGTAATTGACGCTCACTCCCATCAGGATTTTTTGCAACAAGTCCCATTCCTACTTCTGGGTTTATTTCTGGTGGAAGATCGGTTTTAGGTATTTCCTGAAAAAGATCTTTTCTTACTTCACCATAAGCTTCTTCTTGTGGAATAGTAACCGTCTTTTTCTCACTTACTTTCATATTTAGAAGTCCTTTCTCAAAACCAGGAATAAGTTGACCTTCTCCTAATTTTATTTGCAAAGGTTCTTTATCAACAGAACTGTCAAAAATTTGACCGTTATTAAGTTTTCCTGTGTAATGTACTTTTACGGTATCATTATCTTTTACTTGACTCATATTGTTTGTTTGTAATTTTTATATGAGCGGAATGTAGGCAACGAGATAACCAACTATTAAAAAATTACGTTAAATCTGCTCAAAACCGCGTTAAAACCACTAAAAATCGGGTTTCAGATAACTTATAATGTATTCTCATATAGTATGAGTAAAATTAAATATTATCTCAACTACTATGTAATCTAATAATTGTTCATTTTAGCCGATTTTCAGGTGTTTGCGTCATATTTTTAAATTCTAATATGAGATTCACTACCTCATTTTCTTGTTAATCTTATCAATTAGTCAATAAAAGCTAATCACTTTTATAATATTTCAAAATTTAGCTTTTAAATATTAAGTAGCGATAATTCTTAGGTTGCATACCATATTCATAAGAGTTACAACATAAGTTTATTTATATTTATCCCTATTAATCAAAAGAATAGAATATGATAAAAAGTAATTTTTCGAGGGTATTAGTGCTTTCGATGCTGTTTGTGGCTTTTATTTCCTGCAAGGATAAAAAGGAAGATAAAGATGTCGCAGATGCAGATTTATCAATCGATTATGAAAAGTATGAACTGGAAAACGGACTTAATGTTGTTCTTCATCAGGACGACTCAGATCCTATTGTTTCGGTAGCTATACAGTATGGCGTAGGCTCTAACCGAGAGAAAAAAGGAAGAACAGGTTTTGCACATTTATTTGAGCACGTCTTATTTCAAGAATCTGAACACGTACCGCAAGATCAATTCTTTAAGAAGGTTCAGGATGCAGGGGGCACGCTTAACGGCGGTACCTGGACAGATGGTACTATTTATTATGAAGTTGTGCCTAACAATGCGCTTGAGACAATTCTTTGGTTAGAATCAGACAGAATGGGTTTTCTCATAAACACACTCACTGAATCTGCTTTTGCAAATCAACAAGAAGTTGTTCAGAATGAAAAACGTCAGCGAGTGGACAATAATCCGTATGGTCACACAAATTGGGTAATAGATAAAAACCTTTTTCCTGATGGGCATCCGTATAGCTGGCAGGTAATTGGTGAGTTAGAAGATCTTCAGGGTGCGACTATTGAAGACGTTAAGGAATTTTACGATAAGTTTTATGGTCCTAATAACGCGACTCTGGTTATTGCCGGGAATTTTGATGAGGGTAAAACCAAAGAAATGGTCGAAAAGTACTTTGGTCCAATAAAAAAGCACGGTGAAGTACAGCCCTTAGCAGTTCAGAATGTAACGCTAGACGCCAGCAAAAAGCTTTATTACGAAGATAATTTTGCGACTGCACCACAGTTAAATATGGTTTGGCCAGCTGTTGAGCAATATACAGATGATGCATATGCACTCGACTTTTTAGGTCAAATTCTGGCAGACGGTAAAAAAGCTCCTCTTTATAAAGTATTGG
>JBALXG010000262.1:0-4765 GCA_036961055.1 Leeuwenhoekiella sp.
ACGGTTCACCCACGTTGAGTGATCAGGCAGTTTTAACTTGTCCGTCACTAAAATTAGGTCCTGGTGATAGCACGCGCTCGCACAGTGCAGATGAATTTATCTATGTGCGAGAGATAGAAGAAGGGGTTGATCTATACATTAAACTTTTAGGTAAAATATTGTAAAGAAAACTTGCAAGGTCTCAAAGACCTTGTAGGTTTTAGCAATCGAAAATAAAAGACCTACAAGGGTGATAGAAACCTTGCAGGTCCTCAGTCATTTCGAAGGAGATATGACTGAGAAATCGCCTATTTTTATAGGAAGAATATATCAATAAATTACCTCTCCGTTGGGAGGGGTTAAGGAAGGAAAAAACAAATTATGAAACTCTGGGATAAAGGAACAAGCATCGATGATAAGATCATGAATTTTACGGTAGGCAACGACCGTGAGATTGATATGCATATTGCCGCGTATGATGTTCAGGCAACAACGGCGCATGTGAAGATGCTTCACAAAATTGGAATTCTTGATAAAAGCGAACTAGAAAACCTCCTTCCAGAGCTTGAAAACCTCGCTCAGAGCATAAAAAATGGCAGTTTTATTATAGAAAATCACTTTGAAGATGTTCATAGTAAAATTGAAGCCGAATTAACTGCCGCTTTAGGCGATACTGGTAAAAAAGTACATACAGCACGTTCTCGCAATGATCAGGTGCTAGTGGCGCTACAGTTATATTTTAAAGATAGTTTACAAGGGATCAAGGCGCGTACTGTTTCTCTTTTTGAAACATTGATGCAACTGGCTGAAACTAATCAGGAAAAGCTTTTACCGGGTTATACGCATTTACAAGTTGCTATGCCCAGCAGTTTCGGAATCTGGTTTTCTGCTTATGCGGAATTATTGATTGATGATTTAATAATGCTGAAAGCGACCCAACAAGTTGTAGATCAAAATCCATTAGGTTCTGCGGCAGGTTATGGGAGTTCGTTTCCTATTGACCGCGAATTTACAACTCAGGAAATGGGTTTTGAAACGCTTAAATATAATGTGGTTGCAGCACAAATGGCTCGGGGCAAAAGTGAGCGAACGCTTGCCGCAACTTTAGGCGGACTAGCAAATACTTTAGCGCGTTTCTCAATGGATATTTGCCTGTATATGAGTCAGAATTTTGGCTTCATAGGTTTTCCGGAGAAATTAACCACCGGAAGCAGCATCATGCCGCACAAGAAAAATCCGGATGTTTTTGAATTAATTCGGGGAAAATGCAATAAAATTCAGGCGCTTTCCAGCGAAATGATTCTGATTACCAATAATCTTCCCAGCGGTTATCACCGCGATTATCAATTGCTTAAGGAAAATACGATAAGTGCGATTGAGACTATGAAAGATATTCTTGAGATCTTTGATTATTCGATAGCTCAAATAGAAGTGAAAGATATTGACCTTACCGATGACAAATACAAATATCTATTTACTGTAGACAGTATTAATGATTTGGTTATGCAAGGCAAATCCTTTCGCGAAGCTTACCAAATTATAGGAGGACAGGTGCAAGACGGAAGCTATAAGCCAGAAGCAGGTAAAAAGCACACCCATATAGGCAGTATTCATAATCCCGGTTTTGAAGAGATCAGGGAGAAAATGAAAAAACTAGTAGACTAAAAATAGCTACTTTGTAAATATTTAATTTTCAGATAGTTAATTTTTTAACACAAGGCTAAGATTTTGGTATTTCTTTTTTCATCATTTTAGATAAAAGTAAATATCGATGAAAAAGGAAGATACTATTCCCTCATTTGGCAGCAAACTACGCACAAATATTGTTGCTGTACCAGAGATTATTAGTCAATGTTCTGGAATAAAGGTCTTTGGTCAATTGTTGAAATCTTTTCTTTTTAGCACAGATATCGCGATTATAAGAAATACAAATGCCAATGCCATAATTGCGGTATATCCATTTACTCCTCAACCAATAATAAGTCAGGCTTTGATTACCGCTGCAGATAAACCTATTTTTTGTGGAGTAGGAGGAGGAGTGACTTCCGGTTTGAGATCTGTAGAACTTGCACTTCATGCAGAATTTCAAGGAGCTTTAGGAGTGGTTATTAATAAGCCTGCTATAAATGAATTAATAAGAGAGTTAAAACAGAAAATTGATATTCCGGTAACAATTACTGTTGTTTCTGAACGCGATGACATTCTTGGGAGACTTGAAGCTGGAGTTGATATTTTTAATGTTTCGGGAGGTGAAAGTACACCTCAAATTATCAGGAAAATACGTTCAATAGATAAAAATGTAGCTATAATCGCAACAGGCGGAAAAACTGATGAAACAATAGCTCGAGTTATTGAAGCAGGTGCTAATGCTGTTTCTTATACTCCTCCTTCTACGGGAACTTTATTTAAAGATATTATGCAGAAATATAGAAGTGAAAGCTAAATCTATACTATAATTATAGCTTAAATCTCTCACATCCTGATACGCCTTTTATTTAATTCTAGAGGACTCTATTTGGATATCTGCGGTAGACCAGCTTTTCTTTATTAATTCATCCATTCGGTTTTCGTTTGTTTTATCTCCTAAATTTTGGTAAGCTAATTTAAGACCATGGTGTGCCCAACCATTTTGAGGAAATTTCACAAGATCGTTTTCATATGTATCTATAGCATCCTTATAATTTCCTGACTCAATTTGAGCGGCTCCCAGATAATGTCTTACAGAGAAAAACCAGTCAGGAGGTTCGTTATAATTTAAAGCATCTTCTAAGACTACAGCTTCTTTTAAGAGTTGGATACTTTCATCATAATTATTTTCTTGTTCTAAAATTTCAGATTTTAAAACTTTGGAAGCAATTTCTACTAAGGGGTAAACGGTATTAATATCCCAAATAGTGATTTCATTCAAAGTAGAATCCTTAGAAATTTTATAGAGTATTTCCATTTCTTGCTTAGCACTTTTTCTCTCATACTTTGCCAAATAGGCCATCCCTTTTGCATAATGAGTTATTGCTTCAGGATAGGG
This sequence comes from Leeuwenhoekiella sp., assembly GCA_036961055.1. Classification (GTDB taxonomy): domain Bacteria; phylum Bacteroidota; class Bacteroidia; order Flavobacteriales; family Flavobacteriaceae; genus Leeuwenhoekiella. The sequence continues at coordinate 3,005 of JBALXG010000262.1, forward strand.
GAGATCATAAGTTTCCAGATTCATATTTAATATTTCGTCCCATTTCCCCAATTTTACAGCCACATAGTAAGGTATTAAATAATAATGTTGCAAAGTGCCCCAACCAGGTTCTTTCATTAAATCGGGATGCACATGTTCAGAGACTTTTTTAGCACCAAGCATTGCCCACTTACTATTACCTTCAAGTGTAGCGGTAGCAGCCATAAAATGATAATTATGTGGATAATAGGCTAGAGGATATGCTCCCTGAGCGTGACATGTTGTTACATAACTACTATCTGCCAGCACAGCCTGAATGTTTGATAAGGTACCTTTATGATATTCACCTGTTCTTATGTAAATGTGTGAAGGCATATGCAATAAGTGTCCCGAACCGGATACCAGACCATTATCAAAAACCTGAGCTGATAAATTGGCCTTTTCAGGATTATTTGACGCCTCGGTAGCATGAATATAAAAATGATGAGCCCCAGGATGTTTGGGATTTTTAATAATCAATTTTTCCAGTAATGTAGTAATTTCTGGAGTCCATTCTTTAGGTGTCCCATCTTTTTCATAAAGATCCCATGGATGCAGATTCATAATTGATTCAGCATATAATGCGCTTATTTCAGGGTCATCAGGATATTTAATGTATAAATTTTTCATTGCTTTAGAATAGGCAATATCGAGGGATGATCTGTCTTTTGGTGGTGTTTCAGTATATCTAATAGCCATTACTTCAATAAAATCGCGCTCTTTGGGCGTAGTATTAAAAGCAAGTTCTTTTGCTTTTTGTATCGCTTTATACGCTCTTTCATAATTGTCATTTTCCATCCCTGCATTATAATTGGGTCCTAGTACATAGGCATAGCCAAAATAGCACATGGCACAATCAGGATCGAGTTTAGTAGCGTAGTAAAATGATCTTGCTGCTTCTGCATGGTTAAACCCGTATGCCCAAACCATACCTTGATTAAAATACTTTTGAGCCTCAAGACTTCTAGTTGTTATAGAATAATTTATTGCATCAAGGCCCTTAAATAAAGGAGCTTTATTATCAGCAAGGTACCATTGGGTATCTGTGATTTCGGGAGCACATCCATATTTAGAATTGATCCTCTCACTGGTTGCAACTTCAGTTTGAATTGTCGGTTCATTTTTACAACTAATGACAAATACGGAAATAATGAACAACAGTAGTAATTTCATCGTGAGTGATATCGTTAAAGGATTATAAATGTACAAATAAATTTTAAATCATTGATAAATAGGTCTTTATGTTCAATTGGTGAAGAAAATGATATTTTCAAATTTTTTGTAGGTTACTATATCGTAAAGAGATCAGAAAAGGTTTTAAATAATTTTCGCAGTCAGCTCTTTTTCTTTAATTTCAAGAACATTTTATATGTTAATAGCTTTTCGCTATTTAGTAATCAAAAAGATAGATAAAAACTATCAACATTAATATTGTAAATTCGTGTTTTAATAACAAAAATCAATAACAATGGATGATAATTCAAATTCGCTATCCGGAACCCATAAAGTTTGGGAGGTTAACGAATCTTCAGCAAAGTGCCCGTTTTTAAATGACAAAATGGATCATGTAGCTGGTGGAGGCACAGGCAATAAAGACTGGTGGCCTAATCAATTGAACCTGAACATACTGCGTCAAAATTCAGATAAGGTTGATCCTATGGATAAGGATTTTAACTACGCTGAAGAATTTAAAAAATTAGATCTACAGGCAGTTAAGAATGATATTTATGAATTAATGACCAA
>JBALXG010000263.1:0-4712 GCA_036961055.1 Leeuwenhoekiella sp.
GGAAGTGTATAGTATTACGAAAGATCCACTTTCTCTGGGAATAATCGGTTTAATGGAAGTAATTCCGGCGGTTTCTCTGGCGCTTTTCGCAGGTCATATTGTAGATCAAAAAGAAAAACGCGGACTGCTGATGAAATGCATTCTGGGATTTTCTGTGATTAGCTTTGGCCTATTCTTATTGACATGGCCCAGAATTGTGGGAGATATTTCTACACATGTCGTTCTTTACTCTATTTACTTTCTGGTCTTTCTTGGCGGGATCGTAAGAGCATTTTTAGGTCCTACAATCTTCTCTCTCTTTTCACTTATTGTTCCTAAAAAAGTATATCCTAATGCCGCAACATGGAGTAGTTCAGTATGGCAAATGGGATCTGTAGTAGGTCCTGCTGTTGGTGGGATTTTAATTCACTGGATAGGCGTACATTGGTCTATGTGCTTAATTTTCGCCTGTTCTTTGATAGCATTGATAACCTTGCTGCAGATACCTAAAAAGCCCATTTTAAACCCGAAAATCGGTGAAAATGTATTCAAAAGTCTCCGTGAAGGCATAAAATATGTCTTTGGAACACGAGTAATTCTTGGCGCTATTACGCTTGATATGATCGCTGTGCTTTTTGGTGGGGCGGTCGCGCTGCTTCCTATTTATGCGCAGGATATTTTAGAAGTGGGTCCTCAAGGTTTTGGCGTTTTGCGCGCTGCTCCGGCAGTAGGAGCTATAATTACTATGTTTACTTCAGCTTATTTTCCTCTTAATAAAAATGCAGGGATGAAATTACTGGCTGCTGTATTTGGATTCGGAATTTGTATGATAGTTTTCGGCCTTTCATCAATTTTCTGGATTTCGGTAATGGCCTTATTCTTTAGCGGAATGACAGACGGAATCTCTATGATCATTAGACAAACCATTCTTCAGCTTAAAACTCCAGATCATATGCGAGGCAGAGTAGCTTCTGTAAATTCTATGTTTGTAGGTAGTTCTAATGAGTTGGGAGCTTTTGAAAGTGGACTTACTGCAAAATTAATGGGAACGGTAACAGCTGTTGTCTTTGGTGGTTGCATGACTCTAGTAACAGTTTTACTCACAGGAGTAGTTTCGCCTAAATTCAGAAAACTGGACCTGAGAAAAGATATGGAAGAGAACGAGAAATTGGAATAAATCACGTCGATTTACCACCAAGTTTAACTATCTGGGATACATTCCGCCATCCACATTAAAAGTCTGATTAGTAATGTAGCCGTTTCGTAAAATGCTTAAAGCCATATCAGCGACTTCATCTACTGTACCAAATCGCTTTACAGGCATGATGTCTGGACTTGGGTTAAATTGGTCGAGCATATCGGTTTTTATTAGAGCAGGGGCAATGGCATTTACAGTTATGCCTTCTGCAGCGAGATTAGTTGCATAATGATGCATGAGTCCTAATTGCCCTGCTTTTGAAGCTGCGTAATGTATCCCAACTTTTCCGCCTGTTTGCGCTGCGACAGAAGAGATCATTAAAATGCGTCCCCATTTATGTATTCGCATAGAAGGTAAAACGGCTTGCGTTACTAAAAAGCTGCTACGTAAATTGGTTTTAATGGTATGATCAAAATCTTCAAGCGTAGCGTCTTCTATTTTTTGAAGTTTGGCAATGCCTGCATTATTGACTAATATTTCTACTGCGCCCCATTTATCTTCTATTTTTTTAATTAAGGTATCAACTTCTTCCGGCTCTGAGACATCAGCCTGAATAGCAAATGCGTTACCGTTATTTTTGTGTATTTGGCTAACGAGGTTTTCTGCTTCTTTTCCCGATTTATGGTAGTTTATGACAACTTTTGCTCCGGCTTTTGCCAGATGTAAAGCAATAGATTTTCCTATCCCACGGCTTCCGCCTGTAACGAGTGCAATTTTGTCTGTAAGAGATTCCATATTTGATTTAAGATGAAGTTTCACCTTAAATTACAAATTAGGAATAAAAGTGGTAAAGCTAAAAGAGAAGTTTAGCAGGATATTATGATTTAGAAACCTACTGGTAAGGGCACTGTGGCAGTACTAGAACCGCCCATATTTACAGAAACATCATTAATAGATTTTGTAATAAAGCCATTTCTGTAAATAATAGTATTTAAATAAAGATCTACATTTATATCATTGCTGCCAGAGTCTTTAAAACTTCCGTTATTGATAAAAGCTCTAATATACCAGGTGTTAGTTGAAGAATTAGGATATGCGTAAACCTGAAAACCTTCTACATAATCATCACCAGATAAACTTGATGACAATACACTTGTCGCGTTATTTCCGTTTTGTAAAAAGTAATATCCCTGAATTGTTACATAATATTTTGAAGTAGAAATTTTTGTATCATAATCTTGTAAACCAGTGGCAGAAGTATTTTGAAAGACAAGCTGGGCATAATTTATAGGTCCGTATTTACTTGCAGGGATATCATATTCTACAATATCTGTATTTGTCTTTTGTATTAAAAGCTTAGAACCGCGTATTATATTAAACTCACCAGGATTTTCTAAAAACAACTTATTCTCAACTTTTACATTGCCTGTAACATCAAGCATTGCCGCCGGAGATGTATTATTTATACCTACCTGAGCAGAGGTTAAATAGAAACATCCCAGTATAAAAAAAGTAAGAATATTTTTAATTTTCATATTATTTAATTGACAACATCCGGAACAGCAGATGCAGTACCAGTATTTGAGCCTTGTAAATCAGTAGTTATAGCTGGTAAATTTTTAAAGAATGATTTGTCATATATTATTAAAGTGACTTTATAAGTAACAGTATCACTCCCTAAAGTATCAAGATACCTATTGCGTATCTCAACATGCCAGGTGCCATTACTTATAAACGTACGCATGACGAAAGTACCAATAGAATTAGTAGAAGCACTTGTCTGCTTTCTTACAGCGCCGCCTATGTACTGAAAGTTTGACAAAGCCACTATATATTTATCTGCATCATATTGCAGATCAACGTCTGTGAGATTATCACTTTGTAAATTATTGAAAGTATAATTTACAGCGTTTATGGGGGCGATAGTAAGTACGTCTACATCAAGTTTTGTGATTTCACCTTGTATAGCCGCAGTACTTGTAGTTAATCGTGTTAAAAGTTTAAAGTCTTCATCTGTATTAGTTACAGAGGGTAGTGTCACTATCTGAAAAGCATCACCCACAAGCATAGAACCATTAACATGCAATTCTGCTTCGGGATTAAGAGTACCCACTCCTACCTGTGCACGAATTTGCGGTGTGATATAGATAATGAATACAAATAGTAAATATTTTTTCATATGCTATATCAATCTATTATAGGATTAGTAGCACTTGACGTTGTACTGCCAGCCATAGGTATAACAACACTACCAAACTGCTTAGAAAAATCTTGTGAATAAATTAAAGTGGTAATGGTCCATGTTCCTATTTGTGAACCATCAACGTTATTTGCAGAAGGAAAATCTGCTATTATATGCCAGGTACCACCAGATATGTAAGCGGAAGTATAAGGGATGGAAGAATTTGATCCTATATCTAACTCTCTATCATAGTAAGCTGAAATTGTATTGAGAACAAAATCTGTTGAACTTACCTGAGTGTCAAAATTTAATATCCAGTCTTCGTTAGGGTTGTAAATAATATATTCCTGTATATACCCTAAAGCAGCGCCTGTAGGATTACTTACATCGAGAGATCTAATATCATCGTTATCATCCTGAATCAGAAAAGTAGAAGTATCAGAATCATAAATATTGTTTATGGTTCCTATTTGTATACTTTCAGATATCTTCATATCTCCCGCAATCTCCAGCGTTTTTCGTGGCGTAGTAGTGCCTATCCCAACCTGACCACTCATAAGAGCAGAATTGAGAATGCACACAAAAATTGCATACAGGAAGAATAAGCTCTTCATAATCATCAGATTTGGGATTACAAATGTATATAATTGAAGTTAAATGACAAAATATTCCTACAATCTAAATAACGATTGTGTATTTCGACGATGTTTACTTGATTTTTTTGATCCCAATTTGTAGGAATTAGTTTAAGAGCAGGTCACCTGTTAGTTATTAATTGAAATTCTAAGGATTTTTTAAGAGAAGTAACGCATGGGAAATGTAATTTTCAGCAACAAAATCTAAGAACACTTTTATTATGAAAATTGCATTTATAGGTTTAGGAATAATGGGTAGCCGCATGGCAGATAATCTTCTTAAGGGCGGCCATGAAATAACCGTTTATAACCGCACAAAAGAAAAAGCAGATAAACTATTAAGTGATGGCGCGCTATGGGCCGAAACGCCTGCAGGTGCTGTAAATGACGCTGATGTGCTTATCACGATGCTTGAAAAACCAGGTGTTGTAGAAGAAGTGGCTTTAGGTGAAAACGGATTTCTAAATGCGATGCGTGAAGATGCGATCTGGATAGATTCAAGTACAGTAAATCCTTCCTTTTCAGAAAAGATGGCAGCTAAAGCAAAAGAGTTAAAAATCAATTTTCTCGATGCCCCTGTTTCAGGATCTAAAGTTCCGGCGGCAAAAGCCGAGCTTATATTTCTAGTGGGAGGTGAGCCCGAGATTTTAGAAGAAGTTCAACCTTTGCTCGATCTTATGGGTAAAAAAACATTACATATAGGCCCGGCCGGTAAAGGTGCAGCTATGAAACTCATGATAAATCAAATGCTGGGACAATGTGTGTTGGCTTTTTCAGA
>JBALXG010000264.1:0-4692 GCA_036961055.1 Leeuwenhoekiella sp.
AGCGCTGGGAAATAAAATGGGCATCGAGCGTTACGGATTTTGTTTGCCTATGGATGATTGTCTGGCGCAGGTGGCCATCGATTTTGGCGGCCGTAACTGGCTGGTTTGGGAATCCGATTTTAAAAGGGAGAAAATAGGAGAGATGCCTACTGAAATGTTTTACCATTTCTTTAAATCCTTTACCGATGGTGCCAAAGCAAATCTGAATGTAAAAGCAGAAGGAACTAACGAGCACCACAAAATTGAAGCGATTTTTAAAGCTTTCGCGAAAGCGATAAAAGCAGCCGTAAAACGCGACGCAGAAAAAATGATTTTACCCAGTACAAAGGGAATGTTGTAAAGACCTGCAAGGTCTCAAAAGCCGGATAAAGAGAGAAAGAAATGAAAATAGTTATTATTTATTTCTGATCGCATTAAGTGAAGGATGATGAGAACCTTAAACAAGTTCAGGTGGACGACTGAAAATGACCAGACCTGCAAGGTTTACAAAACCTTGTAGGTCTAAAAAGCCAGAATAAAGAGAGGAAGAAATGAAACTAGTCATTATAAATTACGGCGCAGGAAATATTCAAAGTTTAAAATTTGCCTTTAAACGACTGGGTATAACTGCTATACTATCAGACGATAAGGAAGAAATACAAAACGCTGATAAAGTGATTTTTCCGGGAGTGGGAGAGGCGAGTAGTGCCATGAAAAAATTACGACATACAGGACTGGATGAAATTATTCCCACCTTAAAACAACCGGTTTTGGGCATTTGTTTAGGAATGCAGTTGATGTGTAATTCTTCTACGGAAGGAAATACGAAGGGCCTGGGTATTTTTGATGTGGATGTGGTTAAATTTTCCAGTCAGGTTAAAGTACCGCAAATAGGATGGAATCAGATTTCTGATCTCAAAAGTCCGTTATTTACCGGTATTCCGGAAGATTCCTATATGTATCTCGTTCATAGTTTTTATGCCCCTGCTTGTACGGAAGCTATTGCGACTACAAATTACGAACTTGATTATACTTCGGCTTTGCAAAAGGATAATTTTTACGGAGTACAATTTCACCCTGAAAAAAGCAGCACAGCCGGGGAACAGGTATTGAAGAATTTTTTAGAATTATAATAACGTGTCATGCTGAATTTAGTTCAGCATCACATAAAGTAAGATGGGACTCTGAAACAATCCCGAAAGCATTCGGGACAGAGTGACGAAAAGAAATAATTATGAGAATAATTCCTGCTATAGATATTATTGACGGTAAATGCGTTCGGCTTTCAAAAGGCGACTACAATACCAAAAAGATTTATAACGAGAATCCGCTGGAGATTGCAAAGTCTTTTGAGGCGCATGGGATCGAATACCTGCACCTGGTTGATCTGGATGGGGCCAAAAGCAAACATATAGTCAATCATAAGGTGCTGGAACAAATCGCTTCTCAAACCACGCTTAAAATTGACTTTGGCGGCGGTTTAAAGTCAGATGAGGATTTACGCATTGCGTTTGAAAGTGGTGCAAAACAAATTACCGGTGGCAGCATTGCGGTAAAAGACAAAGACACATTTCTGGGTTGGTTGGAGAAATTTGGCAGTGATAAAATCATTTTGGGAGCTGATGCTAAAGATGAAAAAGTTGCTGTTTCCGGATGGATGGAAGAATCTAAGGAGGAACTGATACCTTTTATTCAGGGATATCAGGAAAAAGGCGTGAGTTATGTAATTTGTACCGATATTAGTAAAGACGGCATGCTGGAAGGCCCTGCTTTTGAATTGTATCAAAAAATTATAGGAACCTGTCAGGCTGAGGCTGCCGCAGCTAAGAGTAAATTAAAACTAATCGCTTCCGGGGGAATTTCCCATTTTGACGAATTGCCCAGACTCGCCGAAATAGGATGCGAAGGCACGATAATCGGGAAAGCAATTTATGAGGGCCGTATTTCACTCAAACAACTGGAAAATTTTATGCTCCAATCCCCTGATGAAAACTGAATTTATCACAGCATTTAAAGAAAGTGCCTTGTACCGCATAGATGAGAGTACGCGCATGATCACGCTGGCTTTAAACGAGGTTGACGAAGAGCAAGTTTGGTTAAAACCGAATGCTAAATCTAACAGTATTGGTAATATTATCTTGCATTTATGCGGGAATATAGGTCAGTACGCTGTTTCATCGTTGGGAAATTTACCTGATACGAGGGAGCGCAATATAGAATTTGCTGTTTTGGAGGGATTGTCTAAGGAAGAATTGCTTCAAAAACTGTTGAAAACAGTTGAAAAAGCGAAAGAAATTATTCAAAACCTCCCTGCAGAAGAATTCATTCGCAAGCGCCAGGTACAGGCTTATGAATTTTCAGGAATAGGAGTGATTATGCATGTAGTGGAACATTATTCCTACCATACCGGCCAAATTGCCTTTTGGGTAAAACTACTAACAGAACAAGATTTAGGGTTTTACAATGGGATTGATCTAACGAAAAAAAACCAAGAGTAATGCTAACAAAACGAATCATACCTTGTTTAGATATTAAAAACGGTCGTACCGTAAAAGGTGTTAATTTTATCGATTTACGGGACGCAGGGGATCCGGTAGAACTTGCGGCAAAATATGCAGAAACCGGAGCTGACGAACTCGTTTTTCTGGATATTTCGGCAACCGAAGAAAGGCGTAAAACTCTGGCAGATCTCGTATTGCGTGTCGCGGAAAAAATAAATATACCCTTTACTGTAGGTGGTGGAATTTCCTCGGTTGAAGATGTAGATATCTTGTTGCAAAACGGAGCTGATAAAGTTTCTATCAATTCGTCTGCGGTTAAAAATCCGCAATTGATTAATGAGCTCGCGGCGAAATTCGGTTCGCAATGTGTGGTAGTGGCTATTGATGCCAAACAAATTAACGGAATGTGGATTGTGCATCTGGTTGGGGGGAAAGTACCGACCGAGCTGGATTTGTTTGTATGGGCGCAAGAAGTGGAAACCCGAGGAGCAGGGGAAATTCTGTTTACCTCTATGGATCATGACGGCACCAAAGATGGTTTTGCCAATGAAGCCCTGGCCAAACTGGATGAACTACTAAATATCCCAATAATCGCTTCTGGTGGAGCCGGGAATATGCAGCATTTTGCCGATACTTTTCTAGAAGGAAAAGCAGATGCAGCACTGGCAGCCAGTGTTTTTCATTTTCATGAAATAGATATCCCGGATTTAAAAAAGGAGCTGCAATCTAAACATATTCCAGTAAGAATATAAAATGTATATAATATACTTTATATATATTTGTATGAATTAAATTCTTACAGCGATGAGAAAAAATATAGACCTGGATGAACCGACTTTAACCAAGCTCAAAATACTTTCAGCTTTTGAGAATTTAAGTGTTAAATCATTGATGGAAAAAGCAATACGAACATATGTAAAGGATAAGGAGCAAAAGCGTTTGGACTCGCTCAGTGATGCTGAAAAGGAGGATTTAGGACTTTTACTGCTGATGCAACAAGCAGATATTGATGATCTTGTGAGTGAGGAAGAGATATTTGACATACTCGATGAGGAATGAAAATAAAATATCTCAGGAGTTTCAGTAAAGATCTCCGGAAAATAAAAAATAAAAAAGTAAAAACTGCTTTAAAAAGTAGTATTCAAGATATGAAACAAGCCGAAAGTTTAGAGCAAATAGGCCATCTCAAAAAATTAAAAGGTCATCCATTTGCATACCGTATTAGATTGGGCAGTTATAGATTAGGCTTTTTATATAAAGATGATATTTTGACCTTAGCAAGGTTTGTAAAACGTGAAGATATTTACAAGTTATTTCCATAATTTATGAACATAAATTACAACAAAGACGGCCTTGTGCCCGCGATAATTCAGGATGCAAAGACTAAAAATGTGTTGATGCTGGGTTATATGAATGAAGAAGCATTCTTAAAAACCAACGAACTTAAAAAGGTTACTTTTTATAGTCGCAGCAAACAACGACTGTGGACCAAAGGAGAGGAAAGTGGAAATTTTTTAAATCTCGTTTCTATAAGCAATGATTGCGATAACGACACCTTGTTAATAACCGTAAATCCTGAAGGGCCTACTTGCCATACCGGTACAGATACCTGCTGGGGAAGCAAAAACAAGCAGGAATTCGGATTTTTTAGCGAGCTGGAAACGGTTATCTCAGACCGTAAAGCCAATCAGGAAAATGACGAAAGTTATGTCGCTAGTCTTTTTAGATCTGGTATTAATAAAATTGCTCAAAAAGTAGGGGAAGAGGCTGTAGAAACCGTTATTGAGGCCAAAGATGACAATGATGACCTTTTTCTTAACGAGAGTGCCGACTTGCTTTTTCATTATTTGATTTTGCTTAAAGCCAAAGGTTTTGGACTTCAGGATATCGAGAAAGTGTTGCTTGATCGGAAAAAGTAGAGCATTGCTTAAGATTTTCGTCAATCTGAACTTGATTCAGATTCACATCCTAATGCTGATTAGTATTATGAGATTCCGTTCCGATAGTTATCGGAATAAATTCGGAATGACAGTCAATTAAAGCTTCGTCAGCAACTACCACCACACTACAAAACAACGGGAAACAGAAGCATCTGTTTTTTTTACCCAGCAATAGACCGAGCGTTGCTGATTTAAGCTGTTTTCTATTAGTTGAAAAGCTTCAGCAGAATTTAACCAATTGATAGCCTCGGTTGAAGCGGGGAGAATGACCC
>JBALXG010000265.1:0-4690 GCA_036961055.1 Leeuwenhoekiella sp.
CTAGTAATGGGGACTATGTTACTAATGAAATAAATGAGCAAGGTAGTGGGACGGTTCACGATGCTTTACATTTTGTAGGCACGATCAATGATGCTAACGGTACGTATTACGGTGGTCATCCTGCTCCTATAAGAGCGTTTCCTGAAAAGGCGGGAATTTTAGTTTACAAAGAAATTAATGACAACTGGGTGGTCACTAGAAGCGATAAGCTAAGTAACCTTTTAAATGGTGTTAGAGGCTATTTCAACAATTCTTTTTCTGTAAATAATTTTCCCAACGATCCTCGCCAAGGAGAACATTTATCTGGTGTCGTAGGACCAAAAGTTAATATTTTATATACCAATAGATACTCATCAAACGGTATTTGTGAATACACTGCATCTAATTTTAATGGATTAATGAAAGGAGACATTTTAAACGCCTCTTTCAATGAACGGATATATCGATATAAAATTAAAGCAAACGGAAAAGATTTAGAAACAGTACAAGAGTTATTTCAGGGCTTTGGGGCAGATCCTTTAGATGTAATTGCTCAGGGGGATTATGATATCTTTCCTGGTACGGTATGGGCTGCAGTTTATGGGGGTAGTGCTATAAAAGTTTTTGAACCAGCTGATATGAGTTCTAATAATTGTCCCTTACCCGGGGATTCTGCTTATAACCCAAAAGATGATCCTGATGGAGATGGATATACAAATGAAGATGAAATAGCTAATAACACAGATCCTTGCTCTGGTGGAAGCTATCCTCAGGATAATGATAAAGACAAACTATCAGATCTACTTGATAAGGATGATGATAACGATGGTTTGTTAGATGTTAATGACCCGTTTGCGATCGATCCTAATAATGGTTTAACAACTAATCTTCCTATTAATTATCCTTTTTGGAATAATGACCCTGGAACAGGTTTTTTTGGTTTAGGTTTTACAGGTCTTATGATTACTCCGTCAGGAACAACAGATTATTTGGATCAATATAACGACAGCGACTTGGCATTTGGGGGTGCCGCCGGTAAAGCATCTATCGAAAGAGTTGACTCTGGAGACGCCAAAAATAATAATCAGAATAATGCTTTTCAATTTGGAATAAATGTCAATACTAGTTCCAAACCTTTTACAGTTCATTCAAAATTAGAAGCTCCATTCTTTGGCGTAAATGGGAATGCAACTAAACCGGTTAATGGACAATCTTGTGGTGTTTTTATAGGTAATGGCGATCAGAATAACTACTTGAAGGTAGTTCTAATGGAAGGTACTGTCGCTAATGATAATCAATATGGAATTGAAGTATTACGCGAAAATAATGGAACCAAAACTTCCAATAAATTTGATATTAGCGGAATACTTAACGCGAATTCTCTAGAAATATTTATACATGTTGAGCCTGGCACAAATACAGCTCAGCCTTACATTTCAGTTGATGGAGGAGCAAATGTCTTAAAAGTTGGGCAACCTGTTGCTCTACCCACTAATTTTTTGAGTTCTAGTGATAATAGAGGTATGGCTGTTGGTATTATATCTACTGCGGGAACAGGCCCTGAATTTACAAGCACCTGGGATTTTATAAACGTTACAGAAAGTGAAGATAAAAGCTTAGTTTCTAATGTTGATTTGTTAGACTTTGCAGCTGTAAGCTTGAATAGTCGAGAGATGAGTCTAAATTTAGAATTATCAAATGAGGGAGGCCCCATTGATGGAGCTATTACAATATCAGGGCTGAACATAGTTGGCGCTAATTCTAAATTTTTCTCAAGCGATTTTACACTTCCTGTAGATGTAGGGCCAGGTAGTTATGTGCAAATTCCAGTTATTTTTAATCCAGACGCAGATACGAATTTAGGGGTTAAAACAGCTAGTCTTGAAATTGTTCATTCTGGAGTAAATTCACCTACAACAATACAGTTAAGAGGGGAAACAATAGCACCCACAGTATACACACCCGTAGTGAGAATAAATGCAGGCGGAGCTTTTTTTAAGTCTACAGACAATGGCCCCAATTGGGAAGCTAATACTTCTGCAGGTGCTACATCAGGGGTGAATTACTCATTCAATACCGGGCAAATAAAATCAGAAAGTCTTACTTATTCCTCTAGGCATAGCTCAATACCTAATTATATAGATCAGGTCACTTTCAATAATATATTCGCACAATCTAGATGGGATTCAAGTACTTCTCCTGAGATGATATTAAATATACCTGTTACAAGTGGTACTTACATTGCAAGATTATATATGGGTGAAAGTGATTCTGATAAGAATTCTGCAGGCAAGCGTGTTTATAATATAAATATTGAAGGTAATCCTGTTGCTCAGGATGTAGATCTGGTTGCAAGTTATGGATACAAAGCGGCATCAATGGCAGAATATGAAGTAAACGTTATTGATGGTGAGTTAAATATTCAGTGGATACATAAAATAGGCAACCCTTTAATAAGCGCTATTGAGTTATTAAGCGTTTCATTAAATATACATTCAATTGATCCGCAAGTGAGTTTTGTAGGTGATCACGTGGAACTAAATGTAAATGCAAGTGGGGGAGATCCTAATAAAAATATTGTCTACTCCATAAGCGGTCAACCTCAAGGTGTAGATATAGAGCCCACTAATGGCTTGATAAGTGGCACTATAAGTCAGGCTGCAACTAGCGGAGGAACTAATGGGAACGGAGAATATTTAGTAACGGTTACAGCAAGTAGACAAGGATCAAATGATGTTTCGACAACATTTTCTTGGAAAGTTAATCCTAGTACAATTAAAAGTCTCACATGGACAGATAAAAATGAAAACGAGAACTATACTGCTAGGCATGAATGCTCTTTTGTGCAAGCTGGTGATAAATTTTATTTATTTGGCGGTAGAGAAAATGCTCAAAGATTTGATGTTTACGATTATAAAAGTAATACTTGGGCACAGTTTAATAATATACCTAAAGAATTTAATCATTTTCAAGCAGTTCAATACAAAGGTTTAATATGGGTAATAGGTGCGTTCAAAAATAATGATTACCCAAGGGAAACTCCAGCAGATTATATATGGTCCTATAATCCTGCCACCCAGAAATGGATACAAGGGCCTGAAATTCCACAAAATAGAAAAAGAGGTTCTGCGGGTTTAGTTGTATACAATAATAAATTTTACATAGTTGGAGGTAATACTATAGGGCATGATGGGGGGTATGTTAATTGGTTTGATGAGTATGACCCTTATACAGGTATATGGACTACTTTGACAAACGCTCCAAGATCGCGAGATCATTTTCAGGCCGTGGTAATAGATGGTAAACTGTACGCAATAGGCGGAAGACTAAGTGGAGGAACAGGAGGCGTATTTGAGCCACTTATTGCCCAGGTAGATGTTTTTGACTTTGCGACAATGAAATGGACTACCTTACCATCTTCAAAAAATTTACCTACTCCAAGGGGCGCACCAACTGTGGTTAATTTTCAAAATTTGATCTATGTAATTGGAGGTGAGATACAAAAAGATTTAAATGGTAATACTATTAATGATGCTCTTACAACGACTGAAAGTTTTGACCCCTCCAAAAACGGTGGGACTTGGAAAACTGAAGCGAACATGGTGTATAAGCGCCATGGTACTCAAGGTATTGTTTCTGGAGATGGTATTCATATAACAGCAGGATCAAAAGCCAAGGGCGGATCTCCTCAAAAAAATATGGAAGTTTTTGGTACAGATGACCCAGTTGGTCAAGTGTCTATAGCAGGAGAACTCAGTGCGCCTTTAAGTGTTGAAATTAATCCAGATGAAGCTAAGAGTGTAATTATACAAAATACCACCGGCAACGTAGGGATCATAATTAAATCTCTTCAAATCACAGGGGGACAAGCGGCTAAGTTTAACTTAGTAGTGGGGGGTGGTAAAACAAACTTCTTAATTGGCCCACATGAGAATTATGAAGTAATTGTTAAATATACAGGCACAGTTAAAGGAGAAAAGTCTAACCTGCTTATAACTTATAATGATGGTTCTACAAGACAAATAGGTCTTAGTAGTATTATGGGCGCGGTTGATAATAACCCTCCTGTAATCACAAATCCAGAATACCAATCGAGCTATGAAAGTGAAACCGTATCTCTTCAAATTATTGCGACTGATGGTGAGGAAGATGAAGTTGATCAGATTATGCAATATTCTGCAAGTGGTTTACCTCAGTCATTGAGTATAAATTCTCAAAGCGGAATTATTTCTGGAACAATCAATTCAGGCACTGCAGTTAATAGCCCTTATAGTGTTAAAGTTACTGTTGCAGATAATGGAACACCAGCTAAAAGTTCAAGCGTTGATTTTATATGGAATGTTAATGAACTTGTGGGGAATGTGGCTCCATCTGCGGCTGCCAGTTCAGATTTTGAGACTGGAACTGTACCTTTAACAGTGAAGTTTACCGGCTCTAACTCCTCAGCTGATGTGGTATCTTACAAATGGGATTTTAATGATGGCACAGCAACTTCCAGCAGTAGTAATCCTACCCATACCTTTACTTCTGTGGGTACTTATGATGTGACCCTGACGGTTAAGGATAAAGAGGGTCTTTCTGATGTAGCTAATATTAAAATTGTAGTGCAAGATAATTTGCCATTAATATGCTCAGAAGGCAATAAACCTATAGCAGACGCTTATTTGCAAGGAACCACACGTAAAAATACTGGCGAATTGCGGGTGGAAAG
>JBALXG010000266.1:0-4686 GCA_036961055.1 Leeuwenhoekiella sp.
AAAAATTAGATATTGCCCTTTAATACCTTTAAGAATGCCTGTGTAAAATGGAGTTTTGGCCAGATTAAGTGTTTTTAATTTATGGGGATATTGCAAAACAGGAAATTCTATATGAGTTTCATTATTGTTTGCTAGGTAATATTCTTGGGCTTCTTCAGGAATATATTGTTGTAGCTGCTCTCTATAATGCACAAGATCTTCATCTATAATGTCATTTTTGAGCATTTTTCGCCAGTTAGTTTTATCAGCGATATGATCTTTTAAGGCGACCTCTGTAATACCTGCCAAGTAACGATTAGGCACTTCTACAATTTCAATCGCTTCATGTGCTCCCTGATCTATCCATCGTGTTGGGATTTGTGTTTTACGCGTAACTCCCACTTTTATACTGCTTGAGTTTGCGAGATAAACTACATGCGGCTGTAGCTGCACCGCTTTTTCATAGTCCAGATCCCGCTCTTCAATATCGAGGTGTGCCTTACTGCGTTCCGGATTAATTACCCAGTCTGCCGCCTGAGGAACTTTATAAAAATCATCATAGCAATAACCCTGTCGATAAATTTTTTTGTTTTTACCACAAGCCAGACATTGATATCTTAAAAATTCAATACGTATTTCCTTATCAAGTAATTGATTAACATGAATAAAATCTGACTCAAAAGTCAAATAATATTGTACAGGGGTTTGCCATTCGGTTTGCATTTTTCTTAATACACCCTGATATTGCATAAATTTTAAAGTTTGTTGAAAATTACAATTTTAAAAAACTTAATTTAGACAGCTCTTGACCTCCAAAAGCTCAAAATTAAGGCCTAAAGATACTAACAAAATGCCGATTCCCTTAGTAAACTCAATTGCATCCTGGTTTCTCAAAAAGCGTATTCATCAGATGGAATTATTTCTAAAATATCCTCATGATGTTCAAAATGAGTTACTTTTTAAACTTTTGCAACGTGCAAAATCTACCGAAATAGGTAGAAAATATGGTTTTAGTGACATTAAAAACTATCATGATTTTGCCGGTCGCGTTCCTCTAACAAATTATGAGGAAAGCCAGAAAGATATTGAGCGTGGCAGACGTGGTGAACCCAATATTTTCTGGCCCAGCCCTATTAAGTGGTTTGCCCAGAGCAGCGGTACAACTAATGCTCGCAGCAAATACATACCTGTAAGTCCAGAATCTCTTGAAGAATGTCATTATGCGGCAAGTAAAGATTTGCTTTGCATGTATCTCAACAACAATCGTGAATCTCAACTTTTTACAGGGAAAAGTCTTCGCTTAGGCGGAAGTAAAAAATTATATGAAAGTAACGGTACCAGTTACGGTGATTTATCTGCCATTTTGATCGATAATATGCCATTTTGGGCCGAATTTAGCAGCACGCCCGGGAATGAAGTTTCGCTTATGAGCGATTGGGAAACCAAGATGCAAGCTATTGTAAATGAAACTATACAGGAAAATGTAACCAGTCTGGCCGGTGTACCATCATGGATGTTAGTTCTTCTTAATAATGTACTTGAAACTACTCATAAATCATCAATTTTTGAAATCTGGCCCAACCTGGAAGTTTACTTTCACGGTGGAGTAAGTTTTGACCCATATCGCGATCAATATAAAAAATTGCTCCCTCACCCGCAGTTTAAATACTACGAGATTTACAATGCATCTGAAGGTTTTTTTGCCATACAGGATCAAAACGATTCTAATGAGTTACTGCTTATGCTTGATTACGGAATTTTCTATGAGTTTATTCCCATGGAAACATACAATACACCTAATCAAAAAATAATTCCATTAAGTGAGGTAGAAAAAGGCCAAAACTATGCGCTTGTAATTACTACTAATGCCGGTTTATGGCGCTATAAGGTTGGTGATACGGTACGATTTACTTCTGTAAGTCCGTATCGTGTTCGCGTAAGCGGCCGTACAAAGCACCATATAAATGTTTTTGGTGAAGAGCTAATAATAGAGAATGCAGAGCAGGCTTTAAAAAAGGCAGCTGCAATAACGCATTCTGAAATTGTAGATTATACCGCTGCTCCTATTTTTATGGAAGGTAAAAAGAAAGGAGCTCATGAATGGATCATTGAGTTTAAAGTTGAACCGGTAGATCCTCAATATTTCAATCACATTCTTGATAAAGCATTAATGGAAATCAACAGTGATTATGAAGCAAAACGCTTTAATAATATAACACTGAATGCCCCAAAAATACATTATGCCCGAAAGCGCTTATTTTATGACTGGCTTAAAGCCAAAAATAAATTAGGTGGACAGCACAAAGTCCCCAGACTAAGCAATACAAGAGAATATGTAGAAGAGCTTCTTGAGCTTAATTAATAAGACCTTAATAAAGAGCTAATTGCTTTTCAACGAAAAAAAGAGCCGTTAGGCTAAAAACTTTTCCCGAAGGATTTAATAGGTCTATTTTCGACGTAACAAATCATAACTCAAAACACTCAATTGGTCTAATTAGACCAAATCTTTGATGCCAGCAGTAGTATAAATTGTATTGCTGCTAGCTCAAAGTTTTCATAGAAAAATCAGTCCATCACATAAACTGGATAGAGATCTTACCCAACTATAAATCGAGAAAGCCGCGTAACTGTAAAGTTGTCGCGGCTTTTTTTTATAAGTATAATTTACTTGTTAAGAAACTGCTTTAAGTTTCTTGATTGTAGATTTTTCTAATTTATGTTCTGCATATTCTCTGGTAACTTCAAGAGTACCATCGCCATTACTTGGCATTTCAAACATCGCATCTGTAAGTATAGCTTCGCATAATGAACGCAAACCACGAGCTCCCAGCTTATACTCAATAGCTTTTTCAACAATATAGTCTAAGGCTTCATCGGTTATTTCAAATTCTACCTTATCCATTTCAAAAAGCTTCTCATATTGCTTGATTATCGCGTTTTTAGGCTGCGTTAATATAGCTCTAAGCGTTTCTGCATCAAGAGGATTCATGTGCGTTAATACCGGAAGACGACCTATTATTTCTGGTATAAGACCAAAATCTTTAAGGTCACGAGGTATAATGTATTGTAATAAATTTTCTTTCTCGATTACGTCTTCGCTTTTACTCGCGCTAAAACCTACTGCCTGCATGTTGAGTCGCTTGCTTATATTACGCTCAATACCATCAAAAGCTCCACCTGCAATAAATAAAATATTTTCGGTATCTACTTCAATAAATTTTTGATCTGGATGCTTTCTGCCACCCTTTGGCGGAACATTGACAACTGTTCCCTCAAGAAGTTTAAGAAGCGCCTGTTGCACCCCCTCACCACTTACATCACGTGTTATAGATGGATTATCGCTTTTACGAGCTATTTTATCAATTTCATCAATAAAAACAATCCCGCGTTGTGCTTTTTCAAGATTGTAATCTGCTGCCTGTAATAGTCTGGTAAGTATGCTTTCAACATCTTCACCTACATAACCAGCTTCAGTAAGCACCGTGGCATCTACAATTGCAAGTGGCACATTAAGCATACGTGCAATGGTTTTTGCCATTAGTGTTTTACCAGTACCTGTCTGGCCCACCATTATGATATTACTTTTTTGAATCTCAATATCATTTTCTGAAACAGGCTGTAACAAACGTTTATAGTGATTATAAACCGCAACAGATAAAACCTTTTTTGTAAACTCCTGCCCTATTACATATTGATCAAGAAAATTTTTAATTTCCTTTGGCTTTTTAAGCATAAGCTCATTTGCCAGATCGCCATTATCAACATCTTTTGACTCCTCAAGCACGATACCATGAGCCTGCTCTATACACCTGTCACAGATGTGAGCATCCAGACCTGCGATTAGCAAATTTGTCTCCGGTTTCTTTCTTCCGCAAAATGAGCACTCTAATTCTTCCTTCGCCATAATTCATTAATTTGGTTTTTTAATAGTAAATTAAAAAACCGCAGTATATTTTATTCTTAAGCTACTAATATAAAACTGTGTTTTATATTTTATTATCTCTAACTAATATTTCATCAATCATACCATATTCCATGGCTTTATCAGCCTTCATCCAGTAATCGCGATCACTATTCTCATGCACAGTCTCGTAAGATTGCCCTGAGTGTTTTGCTATAATAGTATATAACTCTTCTTTTAAAGTAATTATTTCTCTGGCAGTAATCTCTATATCACTTGCCTGTCCCTGAGCACCGCCCATAGGCTGGTGTATCATTACTCTTGAATGCGTCAAGCCGCTACGTTTACCTTTTTTACCGGCACATAGCAGGACTGCTGCCATTGACGCAGCCATACCTGTACAAATAGTTGCTACATCTGGCTTAATAAACTGCATTGTATCATAAATTCCCAAACCAGCATAAACACTTCCTCCCGGAGAATTTATATAGATCTGAATATCTTTTGCTGCATCTGTACTTTCTAAAAATAATAGCTGTGCCTGAACGATATTTGCTACCTGATCATTGATGCCCGTACCTAAAAATATGATACGATCCATCATTAAACGAGAGAATACATCCATCGCCACCGCATTCATTTGTCTTTCTTCTATGATATTAGGTGTAAGACTAACCGGATACATACTACTCATAATTTTATCGTAGTACATGCTATTTACCCCATGATGCTGGGTTGCGTATTTTTCAAATTCTTTTTTGTAATCCATAGTAATTTAAAATATTCATCTTTCGCCGAGGCGAAAT
>JBALXG010000267.1:0-4684 GCA_036961055.1 Leeuwenhoekiella sp.
ATGCAGCAACTCCCCGCACACTTACCAATCCTACATCGCAAGTTCTCGAAATAAGAAATCATCTGTTCTTAATAGATTGTGGAGAAGGAACCCAGGTTGAATTAAGGAGAAATAAAATAAAATTTTCAAAAATTAAACACATTTTCATATCCCATTTACATGGCGATCATTTCTTTGGGCTTGTAGGCTTGATTTCAACTTTTAGATTGCTTAACAGAGAAAATGAACTTCATGTTTATGGACCAAAAGGAATAAAAAAGGCAATTACAATACAGCTTAAACTCTCTAACAGCTGGACAAATTATCCGCTTTATTTTCATGAACTTGACAGTGCCGAACCTCAATTATTATTTGAAGACAGCAAGGTTAGCGTAGAGACGATACCATTAAAACATCGCATTTATGCTAATGGTTTTTTATTTAAAGAAAAACCCGGCGAACGCAAATTAAATATGAACGCTGTTCTTAATAAGAATATAGATGTTTTGTATTACCGAAAAATTAAAGCAGGCAAAGATGTAGTGCTTGAAGATGGTCGTGTAATTCCCAATGTACAGCTTACCGAAGACCCAGATCCTGTAAAAAGTTACGCGTTTTGCAGCGATACTATTTATAAACCAGATAATATTCCGCAGTTAGACGGTGTAACAGCAATGTACCATGAATCTACATTTTTAGAATCTCATGAACATCTGGCATTGCCCACGGGGCATTCTACTGCTAGACAGGCAGGTTTAATGGCAAAAGGTGCAAACGTAAAGAATTTAATATTAGGACATTACTCTACACGATATCCTGATCTCACTTTATTTGGCAACGAAGCAAAAAAAGAATTTGAACCTGTTTTACTGGCAGATGATGGTAAGATTTTTGAATTCTGAAAAAGAAGTTTATACGAAATCATAAACATGCGATCAAGCCTTTTAACTTATAGCCGTTTCTCGTAAATTGCATGTAAACTTACCTTATGGCAGAAGATTTAAGCAATTACAGAAAATCATATGAACAGAATTCACTATCTCTAGAACAGAGTGAAGAAAACCCGGTTAAACAGTTTAAAAATTGGTTTCAGGAAGTTGAAAAATCGAAAAGCGTGGGTGAAGTTAATGCCATGACAGTTTCTACTATAGGCATTGATGGTTTTCCTAAAAGCAGGATTGTATTGCTTAAACAATATGATGAAAAAGGTTTTATTTTTTATACTAATTATGAAAGTGAAAAGGGAAAAGCCATAGAAGCTAATCCACATGTTTGCTTATCATTTTTCTGGCCTAATCTGGAGCGGCAGGTTATAATCAAAGGAGTTACTTCTAAAGTTGATCAGAGACGGTCTGAAGAATATTTTCATTCCCGCCCGCACGGCAGTCAGCTGGGAGCTCTTGTTTCCCCACAAAGTAATGTGATTCCTGATAGAGAATTTTTAGAAAAAAGATTAGAAGATTTAGAAGGAAAATATCAGGATAAAACAGTCCCAAAACCGGAATATTGGGGTGGTTTTCTGGTAAAACCACAAGAATTTGAATTTTGGCAGGGAAGACCTAATCGCCTACATGACAGAATACGTTATACATTAAGCGATGGCGATTGGCAAAGGGATTTACTTGCTCCTTAAATATAAAATATGAAAACACTTTATTTAGTACGACATGCAAAGTCCTCATGGGAGTTTGATATAGAAGATCATGAAAGACCATTAAAAGAACGAGGCCTTAATGATGCAGCTTTGGTAGCACATCACATTAAAAGTAAAATTGAACCTCCTCAAAAAGTCATTAGCAGCGATGCGATACGTGCAAAGACCACTGCATTATTATATCTTAGAGAATTTAGCATTCCAGAAGAAGAATTTGTTTTAGATTCAAAATTATACGATTTTACAGGTAGAGAACTAGATTCTGTAATTCGCAATTGCGATAATAAAATAGACAGGTTAATGATTTTTGGTCATAATGATGCAATGACTAACATTGTAAATAAATACGGCGATAAGCATATAGATAATGTGTCGACCGCCGCTTTTACCTGTATAGTTTTTGACGCAGATAGCTGGCAAAATATTGAAAACGGTAAAACAAAATTTTATATAACGCCTAAGCAACTTAAATAAATGGACGTGATACGCACAGATACTGATGAAGATAAGTATGTTAACCGTGAGATAAGCTGGCTTCAGTTTAATGCGCGGGTTTTGCAGGAAGCCGCAGATGAAACGGTTCCTTTAATAGAAAGGTTGCGCTTTGTAGGAATATTTTCTAATAATCTGGACGAATTTTTTAAAGTGCGTTATGCAACTGTAAAACGTATTGTAGAAGCCGGAAAAAAGGGCAGAAAAGCATTAGGTGTTTATGCAGCAGACGAATTGCTGGAAAAAATAACCGGAATTGTAATTGAACAACAAGCTGAAAGTTTAAAAATTCTTGATGATATTCATGGAATGCTTGAAGCTGAAAACCTGCTGGTAATACGAGAAGATCAGGTTGTGCATCCGCAACATACTGAGTTTATTAAAACATTTTTCACAGAACGAGTAAGTCCGGCATTAGTCACAATCGTGCTTAATGAAGATCTTGAACTTCCCAGGATTCAGGATCTTGAAGCATATCTTACCATTAAAATGGAAAAAGAAGGTCGCGAGAAGCCGCTTTATGCCATGGTAGAAATTCCCAGCACGTTAGATAGATTTGTTGTTTTGCCCAAAATAGGAGACAAGGACTATTTAATGATTCTTGATGATTTGATTAGGTTTAATCTTGATGTTGTTTTCAGCATTTTTGATTATGATACCATTTCTGCACATATGATAAAAATTACCAGAGATGCCGAACTAGATATAGAATCAGATCTCGGTAAAAGTTTTGTCGAGAAACTTACCCGTAGTGTAAAAGATAGGGAAGATGCAGAGCCAGTGCGTTTTGTGCACGATCAATCTATAGGAAGTGATACGCTCGCTTTTCTGCTAAAGAAATTAAAAATAGAAAATACAGATAGTATAATTCCCGGCGGGAGATATCATAACCGTAAGGATTATATGGATTTTCCAAGTCTGGGCAGAACAGATCTTCTATATGCTAAACAAAAACCATTACCTATTAAAGGCATAAGCCTTAATGATAGTATTTTTAAACGGGTTTCAGAAAAGGATTTCCTTCAGTTTACACCGTATCACACTTTTGCATATATCATAAAATTTTTACGGGAAGCCGCGTTAGATCCTACGGTTGTTTCCATTAAAATAACTATTTACAGACTTGCCAAGCTTAGTCATATAGCAAGTGCGCTTATAAATGCAGCAAAAAACGGAAAAGATGTAACGGTACAGATAGAGCTGCGCGCTCGTTTTGATGAGGAAAGCAATATGATGTACGCAAACAAAATGCAGGACGAAGGCATCAAAGTTATTTTTGGTGTACCAGGTCTTAAAGTGCATAGCAAAGTTTGTGTTATAGAGCGATTAGAAGACGAAAAAATAAAACGCTACGGCTTTATAAGTACAGGTAACTTTAACGGCGTTACCGCCCGTATTTATACTGATTATACGCTGTTTACGGCAGATAAACAGATCATGAAAGATCTTGATAAACTGTTTAATTTTTTCGATACAAATTATATTGTAAACACCTACAAGCATCTTATCATTTCGCCACATTATGCAAAAATTAGATTTTTTAAACTTATAGACAGGGAGATAGCAAAAGCAAAAAAAGGAGGCAAAGGTTATATGCGTATAAAGCTCAATAGTATGTCAAACTATGACATTATTGATAAGCTTTATGAGGCAAGCCAGGCAGGAGTTAAAATTGATATGATTATGAGAGGGATTTGCTGTTTAATTCCCGGAGTAGAAGGTTTAAGTGAAAATATAACTGTAATCAGTGTAGTAGATAAATACTTAGAACATCCAAGATTAATGATTTTTGGCGAAAGAGGCAAAGAAGAAGTTTTTATTTCATCGTCAGACTGGATGTCGAGAAATCTTGATAATAGGGTAGAAGTGACCTGTCCCATTTATGATGAAGATATTAAACAGGAAATTATAGAGACTTTTGACATAAGCTGGTCAGATAATGTTAAGGCGCGTGCAATCACACAATATCAGGATAACGCATATCGTAAAACTGATGGGCCGCGTGTGCGTTCTCAATTTGCAACGTATGATTATTATCTTAAAAAATTAGGATTTTTACAATGATAAATATTCAGAAATATGGAGCAATTGACATAGGTTCTAACGCGGTACGCTTGCTTGTGGCAAATGTTATAGAGATTGACGGCAGGGAAACATTATTTCGCAAAAGCGCATTAATACGGGTTCCTATTCGTCTGGGCGCAGATGTGTTTAAACAGAAGCGTATCTCAGAAGAAAATATTCTGCGGATGACAGATACCATGCAGGCTTTTAAACTTTTGATGAATGCCCATAAAGTAGTTGAATACAGAGCTTGTGCCACTTCTGCAATGCGTGAGGCAGATAATGGTAGTGAAGTTGCCCAACTTATTAAAAAGAAAACCGGAGTCAATATTCAGATTATAGATGGTAATGATGAGGCGGCGATTATCGCAAATACAGATATACGCTCGCTTATAGAGTCTGAAAGAACCTATTTGTATGTTGACGTAGGTGGTGGTAGTACAGAATTTACGCTTTACAGTGATGGCGCGGTTGTAGCTTCCCGCTCTTTTAAAT
>JBALXG010000268.1:0-4664 GCA_036961055.1 Leeuwenhoekiella sp.
GTGTAAAACTCAGCAACAATCTGGCAAACGCCCCGCAATTAGTCAAAAATTACAGAACTAAAGGTATGGATATCGTTGTTCAGGATATTGACCATATTTTATATCTTATAAGTAATGAAGGCAAAATCCTTTGGAAGAAACAATTAAAAAGCGCGATTTTAGGAAAAGTTAATCAGGTAGATCTTTATAGAAACGGAAGATTGCAGCTTGCATTCGCAACAAGTGATCACTTTTATATTTTAGATCGCAATGGCAATGAAGTCGCGCCTTTCCCCCTAGCCTTTAAAGATGATGTCACGCAACCACTTTCGGTTTTTGATTATGATGGTAATCGCAACTACAGATTTGTGATTACGCAAGGCGAAAATTTGCTCATGTATAATCGGGATGCCAATATTGTTACCGGTTTCAACTTTACAAAAGCAAATCATGACATTGTATTTCCGCCAAAACATATACGTATATCAGGCAAAGATTATATCATCGTTCAGGAACAGGACGGTACACTTAATATTTTAGGCAGAACCGGAAAAACACGTATTCCTGTAAATGAAAAATTTGACTTTGGAGATTATCCGCTTTTTGAAAGTAAAACTGGTTTTGTCTTATATGATAAAGAAGGAAATAAATTTGAAATAGCACAAAACGGAAAAATAAGCACCACTAAAAAATCGGTAAATACTGACTATTTAGCGGCTGTAGAAGGTCAAAATCAGGCTACTTTAAGCAATAATATTCTAAAAATAAATAATAAGGAAAACGAACTCGATTTTGGTTTGTACAACGGTCTTACCATTGTTAAAGCGGGAAAAGATAATTATGTCACGCTCACAGATGAACAGGCAAAGCGACTTTTTGTTTTTGATGCGAAAGGAAATATGCTGCCTAATTTTCCGGTTTACGGTAATTCTGAAGCAAGCCTGGGACTTTTAGAACGAAATAAAAGTTTGGGATTTGTTGTAAAAGGGGAAAGTGACACTGTACTTATTTACAGGATAAACTAAATCAAGCAACTTTGAGTTTCCTTTTCCACGTTTAAAAATCTGCCTTAATAGGTAAAAACCACCTTTTTATTCAAAAAATCGGTTTAAACCACAGATTTTTCAGCAATCATTTCTGCTTCAAAAAGAATAGCGAAATGCTTAAGTATTTTTTCTTTCACTTCCTGAAGATCAACTTCAGCTTTGCCAAGTTCAACATTTAGAGAAGTTACCGCTTTGTCCTTTATTCCGCAGGGAATAATATTATCAAAATATCCTAAATCTGCATTGACATTAAATGCAAAACCATGCATGGTTACCCAACGCGAAGCTCGTACGCCCATCGCGCAAATCTTACGGGCAAATGGCGTGCCTACATCAAGCCAAACACCTGTCTCGCCGGGAGAACGTTCTGCTATAATTCCAAAATCTGCTAATGTGAGAATAATGACTTCTTCCAGAAATCTCAGGTACTTATGAATATCTGTAAAGAAATTGTCGAGATCAAGAATAGGATATCCTACAATTTGCCCGGGACCATGATAGGTTATATCTCCGCCCCTGTTGATTTTATAAAATGATGCTCCTTTTGCTTTTAATGCTTCTTCGTTAATAAGTAAATTACCTGCATCGCCGCTTTTGCCCAGCGTATAAACATGTGGATGCTCTACTAACAAAAAGTGATTGGGCGTTGCAATGTCTAATTCTTCCCTGCGATTACGTATTTTAATATCAAGCGTCTCCTTAAACAGCGCTTCCTGTAAATCCCAGGTTTCCTTATAATCACGCATCTCTAAATCTGTGACAATTACTTGCTTATTCATGATCGCAAAGATACAATATTCTTAAAAAGAAGTAGCAAATTGAGCGGAGGCAACCTGCATTACCGCTTAGGATTGTTCAGTATTATAAGCGCGGCGATAACTCCCGGCACCCAGCCGCAGATCCATAAAATAAAAACGATTAGTATAGAACCGCAACCTTTTCCTATAACAGATAATGGCGGAAAGAAGATTGCCAGAAGTACGCGCCAGAGACTCATATTTTCGGTTTAAAATTTAGATTTTACTACTTATTAGACCACTTTTATAAGCTTTCGTTACAGATATTGATTTGTAGACTTTGAGTGCCTATCTTTGCCGGCTAAATAGCAAAGCTGTATGCAACTTTCAGAACAAGAAATCGTAAGACGTGAAAAATTAGCCGCTTTACGTAAAATGGGCATTGATCCTTATCCTGCAGATACTTTTAATATAACCCATACTTCAAAGCAGATAAAAGAAAATTATAAAGATGGAGAAACCGTAAGTATTGCCGGTCGCTTAATGACGCGCCGTATACAAGGTAAAGCGTCATTTGCTGAGCTTCAGGATGCAGATGGGCGGATACAGGTTTACTTTAATCGTGATGAGATTTGTACCGGTGAAGACAAAACACTGTACAATGATGTATATAAAAAATTGCTCGATATAGGCGATATTATTGGCTTAAATGGTGAAACTTTTACCACACAGGTGGGTGAAAAAACCGTGATGGTAAAGTCATTTAGCATACTCAGCAAATCTTTAAAACCCTTACCACAACCACGTACTGATACTGAAGGTAAAACCCACGATGCTTTTACAGATCCAGAACTGCGCTATCGCCGTCGTTATGTAGATCTTATCGTTAACCGAAATGTGCGCGATACTTTTATAAAACGTACAAAAATCACAAACACCATCCGTGAATTTTTTAATGAGCGTGGTTATCTTGAGGTTGAAACGCCTATTCTTCAGCCAATTCCCGGTGGTGCGGCTGCTAGACCGTTTATGACACATCACAATGCGCTTGACATCCCTTTGTATTTACGTGTTGCAAACGAACTTTATTTAAAACGACTTATCGTAGGTGGTTTTGACGGAGTTTATGAATTTTCTAAAGATTTTCGCAACGAGGGAATGGATCGTACCCATAATCCTGAATTTACCGTAATGGAACTTTATGTAGCTTATAAAGACTACAACTGGATGATGGATACCACCGAAAAATTGCTTGAAAAAGTAGCTATAAACGCCACCGGAAACAGCAAAATCACCGTTGGTAAAAACGAAATCGAATTTAAAGCTCCGTATCCTCGAGTACCAATTTTAAAGGCAATTGAAGAACATACCGGCTATAATGTTTCTGGCAAATCTGTAGAAGAACTTGCTGAAATTGCCAAAAAACTGGGCATTGAGGTTGATGAAACTATGGGCGTAGGGAAACTCATTGATGAAATTTTTGGTGAAAAATGTGAGCATAATTACGTTCAGCCTACTTTTATAACAGACTACCCTAAAGAGATGAGTCCGTTGACAAAGCAGCATCGTGACAATGCAGATCTTACTGAGCGTTTTGAGCTTATGGTAAATGGTAAGGAACTGGCAAATTGCTATTCTGAGTTAAACGATCCTATTGAGCAACGCGCACGTTTTGAAGATCAGCTCGCTTTAAGCGAAAAAGGAGATGATGAGGCGATGTTTGTTGATCAGGATTTTCTTCGCGCGTTAGAATATGGTATGCCGCCTACAGCTGGGATTGGGATAGGAATTGACCGACTGGTAATGCTTATCACAAATAATTCATCTATACAGGAAGTACTTTTCTTCCCACAGATGAAACCTGAGAAAAAACCTCTTGATCTTAATGATGCCGAAAAAGCAGTTCTGGCCGCATTAAAAGAGCCTAAAAAACTTGAATTAAGCGCGCTTAAAGCTAAGCTTGATTTAAGCAATAAAGCAATGGATAAAAGTTTTAAATCGCTAACTAAACTTGGCGTGATTGAGATAAGCAAAGTAGATGATACAATGATTTGCGAACTTAAAGAATAGAGAAACACATATAAAATTCAGCATAAAAGGTCATTCAAATAAAACTGAATGGCCTTTTTTTATTTAATTAAATATTGAGCTTAGAATCGTGATTCCTCCAAAGAGAAACAAGAATCCCATCACGAGTAAAAATCCCAGAAAAGCGATCAATAATCGGCCTTTTGCCCACTCTTTTCTGGTAGTATTTGCATCATCACCAAATGCCCAAACCAGCAAAATTATAAAACCCACTATGGGTATTGAGGATAAGAAAATATTGAGAGCCCACTCTTTAAAATCCATTGGGCGATAATTGCCCGGTGTTACATCTTCCATAATCAAAACTTTAAATGTTGAACAATTACGAAATTTTTGAATATTAAAGTGACTTAAGGTAACGTCACCCTGAACTTATTTCAGGGTCTCATTAAGTAATTGCTAATCATAGACCTAAGATGTGATTCTGTTCCGATAGCTATCGGAATATTCAGAATAACGAAAACTGATTATATATCTACAATAAATTTTAATTTTCAGCTTAATAGTGCCAAAAACCTCTTCTTTTTCATAAAAAAATAGATAAAGGAATAAACCTTTTTACTAATTAGTAGTCAAAACTTCAAAACGTAACAAATACTACTATGAAAAATTTAATTGCATGCACTTTAGTACTTTTCTCTGTAACCATGTTTGCACAAGAAGGACCTCGTCACAAAAAACAAGAAGCTTTTAAAAATATTTCTGCAGAAGATATGGCGCAACTACAAACAAAGCGCTTAACGCTGGCTCTTGTTTTAGATGATAAACAACAAAAGCAAGTTTATGATCTTAACCTTGATTCTGCTAAAAAAAT
>JBALXG010000269.1:0-4664 GCA_036961055.1 Leeuwenhoekiella sp.
ATAATCCCATCCTGTGCTTTCTGTGCGTTGTGCTTGTACAGTTTTCATTATCTATCGTTTTAGAGTGAAAAAGAAGGTAGTACCAATATTTACTTCGCTTTCTAACCAAATTTCTCCCTCATATAGCTCGATCACTTTTTTCACAATGCTCAAACCAATTCCGGTAGATTTTTCTGTGGTGCTTAGTGAATTGAACATTTTAAATATTTTCTCGTGATATTCAGCAGGGATTCCTACGCCATTATCCTGAATGGAAAATATGTAGTGACTCTCATCTTGTGTATAATCTATTTTAATTTCGCCTTTTGGCTTATCTATATGCTTAACGGCGTTAGTAATTAGATTTTGAAACAATTGTTGTATTCTGGTCGCATCTGCAGTGATAATGGGCAAGTGGTTTTTGATACTAATCTCAATATGATCTGGCACGTAGATCATATCCTGAATGTTAGTTATCAAAAGGTTTAGATCAAGCTCTGTGTCATTGAGATTGCTTTTGTCAATACTTGAATATTCAAGAATATTTTCAATGAGCGAGTCCATCTTTTCTACTTTGTCTTCTACAAGATTCAGGTTTTTAAGACCTTCTATACCCAATTGTTCTCTAAAGTCTTCTTTTGTCCAGCTTAGTAATGCAGAAATACTGCGTAAAGGCGACTTGAGATCATGAGAAACAATGTGCGCGTAATCATTGAGCTGCTCGTTTTGAAGTTCAAGACTTTGTAAGAGCGCTTCTTTTTGAAGTTCAAGATTTTTCTGTTCTGTTATATCAAGACAGATTCCCGTTGAGCCAATAACGTTATTATTGACATCATAATTTAAGGTTTTACTAACCAGTAAGCGTTTTATGGCTTTTGACTTAGTGATTATTTCTACTTCCCAGGTATCATCTATTACCTGAGATGGTACGTCTTTTACATTACCACCAAGCAACATTTTTCTAATATTCTGGCCAAGTAATTCATGCTCGCTATAACCCGTAATATCACAAAAACTTTGATTAACGAGCAGCACATTATTATCATTATCCTGTTCAACAAGCCCAAGATTCATATTGGCAATTATACCGCTGTATTTGTCTTTTTGAGTTCTAAGATTTTCTTTATGCTTTTTCTTAATGGTCACATCATCGTAGCTCCATAAATGACCTTTATAAACACCCTCGTTATGCAAGGGAATAAAACTGCGTTCAAAAAACCTCCCATCTGCAAGTTCTAATTCTTCAGCAATAACGATTTCTTTGTTTTGTATAAGTTCGTTTACACGAAATAAAAATTGCTCAGGATCAGCAAAAAAAGATTTTATGGTTGCTGCATTGCATTGACAATCTGAATCTTTAAATTCTTCCGGTTTGGTTTTTAGGTTAAAAAGTTTACAAAATTGATTATTGGTAAGTAAGGCTTTTCGGTTTTCATCTTCCATTAAAATACCAGTCTGCAGGTTTGCAATTATAGTAGAAAGCCTGTTTTCAGATTCTTTTAATTGATCTTTTGCAAGTTTTTCTTTAGTTACATCTTGAATGGTTCCTAACTGATATTTAATTTTTCCTGACTTTTCTCTTACCGCGGTAACAGAGGTTTTAGCCCAGACGATATCTTTCTGCTTGGTCAGGTAGCGCTTTTCTATTGTAAATGAATCAGTTTCTCCTTGATATAACCGCTCTCGCTGCGCTGCAGAGGCTTTTACATCATCCGGGTGAGTAAGGTCTTGAACCTGAAGGGTACTAAATTCATCTCTGGTATAACCCAGCATTTTACATAGAGCAGAATTAGCCATGAGCAGGCCTTGCTCATCTTGGGCAGAAAGAGAAATACCTATAGGTGAATTCTCAACAATAATGTTTAACTGTTTTTTTTGTTCCTCAAGCTGCCGTTTGATTTTTGTCTGCTGTGTTATATCCCGTGCTATGCCTTGAGCGGCAATAGGATTACCTTGTTTATCATGAACGATACTGGCATTGATCTGTACTATTTTTTCAATTCCCTCTTTAGTTGAGATATGAGCTTGATAATTAGAGAAATGACCTTCTTCTATTAATTTTGAAAAAGCAATACGGGTATATTCTACAAATTCTTTTTTAAGCAGGTCATTAAGGTTAAAAGATTCTACAGAATTATCATAACCTAACATTTGTACTGCAGCATTGTTCATTTTTAGCACGTTGCCCTTTAAGTCAATTACCACATAAGCATCAGAAATATTAATAAAAACCCCTGCGAGCTCTGTTATTTTTTCTGATAGCAAATCTTGTAATTGCTCATTAGAATCCTGAAGCTTTATAGAAAGATCATAAAGCTCTGTAGATTTTTGCTCCAGAATCCTTTCAGCTTCTTTTCGTGCTTCCTTTTCCCGGGCAAGTGCCCGTTCTAGGATATTGATTCGTTCTGATTGTTGCATTGAATAGTAGAAATCATGAATTTGACTTGGGTGCCGTTTTCGTTTAATTTAATGAGTTCAATATGTGCTTTTTTACCGTAATATTCAAAACTTTTTTTCATTAATGCTTTGGCAAACATATACATAGCCCTTTCTGAAGAATAAATCATCTCCATAGTCTCGTTATTCTGCTTTAAAATACTGAATGAAGGCAGTTCTGCACCGGGATAGATTTTGCGTACCTGTACATGAATGTGATTTTCTATAGAGGCGAGAAATTCAAAAGGATCACTGTAACTTCTAAATACCGTAGGATGATGATAGGTAAGGGCTTTAAAAAAGTATAGGCCATACGTGTAGATCAGATCATCTACCGGAATATTGATTTTTTCGCTTAGCTGACCTATTAAAGTTTGCATCTCTATAAAGGCGTAGGTGCCTACTGCAGAATAGATGCCCTTTGATTTTAACCGGGAATGATTAATGATATAATCAACCGTCTGCAAACCATATTGCTCCTCTACCATTTCCAGGAATTCAGTAAAAACGATGCCTTTCATCTATCCTTTAATTAGTTCATTAATGCTCCAGTAATTAAGTACATGCTTTAATTTTTGTACGTAATCCTCGTATTTTAGAGGCTTAATCACGTAACCTGCAATACCCACTTCATAACAGGCATGTACATCTTTGTGGTTAGCAGAGGTAGTAAGTACTATTGTGGGTATATAACGTAGAGCTTCATCAGCTTTTAAGATTTTTAAAAACTCGAGGCCGTTTATCTTGGGCATATTAAGATCAAGAAATATAATATCTGGTAATCTGTCTTTACGCGAAAGAATCTCCAGAGCTTCTTCACCATTATTAGCCTCGGTAATTTTGTGTTGCAGTCCGAGCGAATTTATGGTACGGTTGAGTTTCATAATCTCGATCATATCATCTTCTATTAAAAGAATAGATAGGTTGTTATTCATCACATTTAAAAGTTATAGTTGAGTGTGTGCAAATGTGCCTTTTAATGCTCAAAAACTCGTTTTAAATCGATAAAATCGGGATTATGTGTCGGTGAATGGTAGAAAAGTGTAGACGAATGAAGATAGTCGCTCTACTTTTTTTTCAAAATTTAAATTGCTTAGTATTGTATAGTACCGAATTGTTTTCAACTAAACTGCTAAGTAAGGGGGCAAAATATGTTTGAGACCTGCCAGATTAAAGGCTTTACTTATTATGTCATTTTCACAACCTGTTAATATTATTATTTTATTTTTCTCTTTTGCTCTTTCCATTAACAAATAGATCATAAAAGAAACATCCATTTCTTCGAGGTCACTTAAATTTAAAGTAAGCCTATTTAAAAAATCTAACGCACATTCAATTTTAAATTGAGTTTCTGTAACATTAGAGCAGTTTAAAATACCCTCAATTTTTATAATTCCGGTATCTAAGTTTATATGCATAAAAAGACGTTTTCAATTTTTAACTTGAGGGTTAACAAATATTAGTCTTTCTATACACATGAGAATTATATTTTTATTTTTGAAGAAATAGTGCATTTTAACGATGCAATTAATTACTTTATCGTAGTATTTATTATTTATGAGTAAATATAAGCTGATATGTTTACCAGATTTTTAGCATAATTTTCAGAGCTACAATATTGAAAACGAGAGTTTAGTGATTATTAATTTAGGTAAAACGTTTAATTAGATTGTATGTCTGCAATATTAAAAGCATATAGAACTTTCTTTAAGAAAATCATAGATGAAATTGTTTAAAATGTCACATTACTTCTTTATGAATGCAAGATTATTGTAATTACACAGAATGTTAAATGTTAGTGAATAGAAGTACAAAGCACGTATGGGAAAGGCGCTAGCTTAACTAAGATTTGCTTTTTAGCTTTTCATAATCTGCCAGGGTATCTATGTCTGCAATACGATCTTTGGGATCAACACTTTTTACTTGTGTTTCGGGATCATTAAGAATTTCACGCGCACCATAATCCTTATCAAGCTGGGTAAGTTTTTTAAAGTATTTTTTTGGAAAAATTGCTGGTACGCCTAGATTTTTTAGATATTTTGTGGCAACAATTGTATTTTTTTCTAAACTGTAAAGCTGAAGAAGGGAGTTGAGATAATCTGCGTCAATAAAGGGTTGGTCTGCAAGCGTAATAAGCACCGCAGAAGCGTCTTTTTCTTTATAAATATAATTAACACCAAAAGCGATAGATGATCCTATACCATTTTTCCAGCTTTGATGGTCTAGAATCTTGATGTTTCTATTTTTTA
>JBALXG010000026.1:0-13283 GCA_036961055.1 Leeuwenhoekiella sp.
CAGATTATCATGTTTTAAATAAGCCGTCTCAAATAAATCGCAAAGCTCTTTTGCAATTTTTGTTGAACCTATTTCTGCACAAAACTGTTTATAGACGGCATCCAGACCTTCTGTAGATAAATTGCCTACAGCACCTTTGTCGTTATTTGTAATATCTGGCCGATTCCATTTTACTTTTTTGCCGTTAAGCATGAAGTAATTTATTTCTTCAAAGTCATGATCTTCTGTTGCCATCCAGTAAATGGGCACAAAATTGCTCTCAGGATATTCCTGTTTTAGCTTTCGCGAAAGCTTAATCGCACTTATTATTTTGTAAAGAAAATATAACGGTCCCGTAAAAAGATTGAGTTGGTGCCCAGTGGTAATTGTAAATGTATTGCTCTCACCAAGAAGTTTTATATTCTCTGCAGTCGCTTCAGAAACCTCAAAATTATCGTATTGTTTTGTCAAATAATCAACCAAAATAACCCGATTTTCGGCCTTAAAAGCCGATTTTTCAAGTATTTGCTCTTTAAAACCTTCCAAGTCTGGAAACCGGTGATAAAAAGATTTTACCTGATCTTTTTGATCCAGATAATCACAAATAATCTTTGAAAAATAACCCGTCTCTTGATAGGGAATATGGTGGGTGGGCATGAACTAAATTTTGACTGGTAAATATAAATGTACAATCTCTTTTGGGTTTATAAAGTTACGTTAATTCGACAAGATCATATAGCCGTATTTTTAGTAGCTTTAGGCTTTCAAACCAAAAATCATGATCAAAAAAATTACCCTAACCCTTACTTTACTCTTTACGTTTATTTTAACCGCTCAAAATCTTAAATCTCCTGCAGAATTTTTAGGTTATGAAATAGGAACTCAGTTTACACGTCACGCAGATGTTGTGCGTTATTTTGACTATGTCGCTCAAAATTCTGATTGGGTTACTTATCAGGAATATGGCAAAACTAATGAACGCAGACCACTAACTTATGCGGTTGTTACTACTCCGGAAAATCTTACGAACCTTGAAATAATTAGGACAAATCAACTAAAAAACGCTGGTATTCTATCAGGAGACGCAACTCCAGACAAAGCCATTGTTTGGTTAAGTTACAACGTACATGGTAATGAAGCCAGTAGTACAGAAGCTTCAATGGCAACTTTATATGAATTGATAACCACTAAAAAGGACTGGTTAAAAAATACAGTTGTCATTATAGATCCTTGTGTAAATCCTGATGGTAGAGACAGATATGTAAACTGGTATAATCAGGTAAAAGCTACGCCTTATGACAAATCACAGGATGCAGCAGAACACCATGAACTATGGCCAGGCGGGAGACCCAACCATTATTTATTTGACCTCAACCGTGACTGGGCATGGGCAACACAGGTTGAGACCAGACAGCGCTTAAAACTATACAATAAATGGATGCCTCATGTGCATGTAGATTTTCATGAGCAGGGTATAAATCAGCCTTATTATTTTGCACCGGCTGCCGAGCCTTATCATGAGATAATAACCGATTTTCAGCATGATTTTCAGGATAAAATAGGCAAAAACAACGCAAAATACT
Organism: Leeuwenhoekiella sp.; assembly: GCA_036961055.1. Classification (GTDB taxonomy): domain Bacteria; phylum Bacteroidota; class Bacteroidia; order Flavobacteriales; family Flavobacteriaceae; genus Leeuwenhoekiella. Next base: position 1,563 of record JBALXG010000026.1, read on the forward strand.
TTGATAAAGAGGGTTGGCTGTTTTTTACTAAAGAACGTTTTGACTTACTCTATCCCAGTTATGGTGATACGTACCCCATGTATATGGGCGCGATAGGAATGACTTTTGAGCAGGCAGGTCACGGCCGTGCAGGTTTAGGAATTAATACTGATGAAGGTTTTGAACTTACACTTGTTAACCGGGTAGCACACCACAAAACGACAGGACTTTCTACAGTAGAAGTAGCTTCAAAAAATATTGAAAGTCTGAATGCTGAATTTAAAAAATACTTTAATAATTCAGCTTTAAAATATAAGAGTTACGTACTGAAGGGAAATCTTGATAACCTTGCTGCGCTAACGGAATTACTGGATAAGCACGAAATAAAATATGGTTACGCAGATAACGGAAAAGTGTCTGGCTTTAGTTATTTAAAAAATGATTCAGGAAGTATGAATTATGAGCACGCTTTGGTAGTAAGTACAAATCAGCCAAAAGGTAAAATGGTAAAAGTTTTGTTTGAACCAGATGCTAAACTTAATACGCCTATCACTTATGATATCACTGCCTGGAGCTTGCCAGAAGCTTATGGCCTTGAAGCGGTAGCATCAACATCTTTGATAACTGCAAATGAACAGGACAAAATTATTGCCGTGAATAACATTGCAGATACTAATGCTGCTGGTTATATCGCAAAATGGGACAGCATGAATGATGCTCAGTTTCTAGCTGATTTGCTTACCCATGACATCAGAGTTCGTTTTACTGAAAAGCCTTTTTCTAATGCCGGTGTTGATTATGGCAGAGGAAGTTTAGTTATTTCAAAAAGTGATAATAAAAAATTAGAAAATTTTGATAACACAGTTGTTGAAATAGCAAATAAACATAAGCGGCAAATAGCCACGACGGTAAGCAGTTTTGCTTCAGCCGGACCAGATTTTGGTTCTCCAGATATCAAATTAATTAATAAGCAACGTGTGGCTTTGCTTAAAGGTGAGCAAGTTTCATCACTAAGCTATGGAGCTACCTGGCAATTTTTTGAGCAGCAATTAGGATATCCTGTTACTTCAATAGATACAGATTATTTTAGCCGAATAAATCTTGATGATTATGACGTTTTAATAATGCCCAGTGGTTATTACAATAGTTTTATTACTGACAATATCACTAGTAAGCTAAAAACCTGGGTAAAAGGCGGAGGTAAAATAATTGCAATTGGCAATGCCGTAAATGCACTTGCGGGGAAAGATGGCTTTGGAATAAAGGAAAACGAAAAGAAATCTGATAAAAAAGATGCTGATAGTACCGCAAGTAATATAGCCGAAAAATTAATTCCCTACGCATCCCGAGAAGAGGCCAGCACAAAGGATTTAATTACAGGGAGTATTTTTAAAACTACTGTTGATGCCACTCATCCTATGGCATTTGGTTATGGAGATACCTATTATAGCTTAAAATTGGGTGATGATTCATTTTCTCTTTTAAAAGATGACAATTATAATGTTGCTTATATAAATGATAATCCTGAAAATGTATCTGGATTTGCCGGAGCAGATGCAAAAGCAGGATTAAAAAATTCACTGATATTTGGTGAAGTCCGTATGGGCAGCGGTAGTATAATTTACATGGTTGATGATCCTCTCTTTAGAGCATTTTGGCAAAATGGAAAACTGTTTTTTGTAAATTCAATATTCTTTGTTAACAATAATAAATTCAGAATTTAAATAACTTGAGCGAAATTGAAATCAATATAGTAGTAAGCATTATCGTTCTTGTAATTCTTTTATTAGTGCGATATATCATTATACGTGTAGTGGTAAAGCGTTACTTAAATGCAAATTTTGATATAATGCGTAAACAGTTAACCATTAAGTTAACTAATGTACTTCTTTTTATTGTTGTCGCTTTCTGTCTTGCAGGAATCTGGGGGTTAAATGGTAAAGATGTTTTTACCTATATAACCTCAATGCTTACCATACTTGGCGTTGCCTTTTTTGCACAATGGTCTTTGTTGAGTAACATCACCTCTGGTTTAATATTATTCTTTAATCATCCTTTGAAAATTGGAGATTATGTTGAAATAATAGATAAAGATTTTCCTATGGAAGGGCGTATAGAAAATATTACGCTGTTTTTTCTGCATTTGCGAAATGCCAACAATCAGGTTTATACTTTATCAAATACGGTAGTGGTTCAAAAAACAATGCGCATAATCGCTCCGGAAGAATTTCTGGAGCATGTCGCCGAAATAGAACAGGCTGAAGAAAAACACAACGGAGATTTTCCTCCCTTGGTTTAAAAATAATTGATTTATACTTATATCTATTCTATCTAGAATGAAAAAAATTGCTATCCTATCTCTTTTTGCTTTTGCTCTAATTTCTTGCAATACCGAAGAAAAAACAGACACATCGTTTAAAGTTGATTATGATGAATTTACTTTAGATAATGGGTTAACTGTAATTTTTCACGAAGACAAATCAGATCCTGTGGTGGCAGTGGCTCTCACCGCGCATGTAGGCTCCGCGAGAGAAAAAGAAGGAAGAACCGGTTTTGCACATCTTTTTGAGCATTTATTATTCCTAGAATCTGAAAACCTGGGAAAAGGTGGACTTGATAAACTTACCTCACGTGTGGGTGGTTCAGGCGCAAATGGATCTACTAATCGTGATCGAACCAACTATTTTCAAACAGTGCCAAAGGACGCGCTTGAGAAAATGATTTGGGCAGAGGCAGATAAGCTTGGCTACTTTATTAATACCGTTACAGAACCGGTTTTAGCCAAGGAAAAACAGGTTGTAAAGAACGAAAAACGGCAAAGTGTAGACAATAATCCATACGGGCATCAGCGAGAGATAATACACCGCAATCTATACCCAAGTGATCATCCTTACAATTGGGAAGTGATAGGTTCATTAGAAGATTTGCAAAACGCTACGCTTGCTGATGTTAAAGAGTTTTACAGAAAATGGTATGTACCGAACAATGTTACACTAACGATTGCCGGTGATTTTGATAAAGGGCAGGCTAAAGAATGGGTTAAAAAATATTTTGATGAAATTCCGCGTGGGGAAGACATTCCTGAATTAGAAAAAGAGATACCTGCGCTTACCGAGACCAAAGAATTTTACTACGAAGACAATTTCGCCCGATTACCTCAACTTACTATGACCTGGCCGGGACCTTACGCTTATCATCCTGATACGTATCCCCTATCAATTCTCGCAACTTATCTATCTGACGGAAAAGAGGCTCCGTTTTACAAAGTTTTAGTTGAGAAAGAACAACTAACTACAAATCCTTATATGTTTTCGCAGGATTCTGAGTTAGCGGGAGAAATAACTATACAGGTACGTGGTAATGATGGTGTAGATCTGGATAGCATTGCAAAAGGAATACAAACTGCATTAACAAATTTTGAAGCAAACGGAATCTCAGAAAAGGATCTCAAGCGCATTCAGGCATTACAGGAAACGAGATTTTACAACAGCCTTAACAGCGTGTTGGGTAAAGGGTTTCAATTAGCTCAATACAACATATTTGCAGGTGACCCAGGATACATCAATAAAGATGTAGATAAAATGCTCGCCGTTACTACAGAAGATGTGATGAGAGTTTATGAGAAGTATATAAAGAATAAGAATTTTATTGCAACCAGTTTTGTGCCTAAAGGCGAAATTCAATTAGCTTTAGCTAACTCTGAACCCGCTGAAGTTGAAGAAGAAAAAATTGTTGAAGGCGCCGAAGAAACTTTTGATCCTAGTAATACAGCTACTTATGAGCGCACGCCTTCCAGCTTTGACCGAACTATTGAACCGCCTTATGGCGAAAGTCCAGAAATAAAAGTCCCTGAAGTATGGCGCGGTGAGTTAGAAAATGGTTTAGGAGTTTTGGGTATTGAAAATGCTGAAGTTCCGCTTGTAAATTTCACGCTTACCATTGATGGCGGTCAGCTTTTAGAAAATCAGGAATTACCGGGTGTCGTTAATCTCCTTGCTGAAATGATGACAAAAGGAACGGCTACAAAGACTCCGGTAGAATTAGAACAGGAAATCGAACTTTTAGGTTCATACATTTCAATAAATGCAGAGCCGGAAAATATTACAATTTCAGGTACTTCTCTTGCTAAAAATTATGACAAAACAATGGCGCTGGTAGAAGAAATGATACTTGAACCGCGGTGGGATGAAGAAGAATTTAAATTGGCTAAAAAAGATGCTGCCACGCAAATAGAACAACAGCTGTCTAATCCACGTAACGTTGCTGATAACGCTTTCGCGAAAGCGATATACGGCTCAGATAATATCTTATCACAAAATATACTGGGAACTTCAGAATCAATTGATAAAATCACGCTAGAGGATCTAAAATCGTTCTACAAGTCAAATTTCTCACCATCTCTTGCAAATTTGCATGTGGTAGGAGCGATAGACAAGGAAAAAGTTATGGGTTCACTTACCAACTTAGAAAAAAATTGGGAGTCTAAAAATGTTGCAATAGCAACTATAAAAGTACCAGAAGCACCAGAAGAACCTATGATTTATTTTATTGATGTTCCTGGTGCGAAGCAATCGCAACTACGCATAGGTTATCCTGCCCTTGCCGCCAACGATCCTGATTTCTATAATGCTGATGTAATGAATTACCGTTTAGGTGGCGGTGGTTTTGCTAGCCAACTTACTCAGGAATTACGGGAGACCAAGGGATATACTTATGGTGTACGATCTCGTTTTGAAGGAAATAAAACCGTAGGTCCTTTTGTAATAAGCAGCGGTGTAAGAAGCAATGTGACTTCAGAAAGCCTTAAGTTGATAGATTCAATAATCACCAATTACAGTAACGGTTTTACCGAGAACGATCTTGAACTTTCTAAAAACTACGAGATAAAAAGTAGTGCCCGTTCTTTTGAAACTGCGAATGCAAAACTAAATTTTCTGGAAGATCTTAGTACTTTTAATTTTGAGAATGATTACATGCTTCGCAGGCAGGCAAATCTTAAAAACATGGATTTGACCACAATGAAAGCGCTGGCTACGCAATATATAAATCCTAAACATATGATTTATGTAGTGGCAGGAGATGCTAAAACGCAATTACAAAAGCTAAAAGATGCAGGTATAGGAGACGTGAAGCTTGTAAATGAAAATTTAAATCCTGTTTCTAATTAAATAGATTTAGTTTTAATCAAATGCCGCAAGAGGAAGAATTCCTGTTACAACTGATGATTTTTCATCAAGAATAGCTGTCCAGGCAAAATATAGATTATCATTTAACAATGCCATTTGTGGAAAACCACTGGCACGTTCTGAGCTTGATGAAGCTATTGCAACCGGAGTAGATCGCACCCCATCTGCATCAACTTTTATTGCTAAGATAACATCTTCATCATTTTTTGTTTCTAACCATGACACAACAGCTGTTTTTTCATTAATCATAGCAATATCAACTCGGCCAATGGGTTTACCACCATCGAGTCTAATTGGAGGATCAAAAGTGGCACCACCGTCTCTTGAAAATACAATTTGGATTTTAGGTTTTTCATTTGCTGCAGTAAACCATGCCACTGCTAATGAATTTTTATAAGCATCTGCTCTGGGGCCATTTACTGGACAACCTTTTAGATGCCAGTTATCCTTAGAAATTATTTCAGGTTTTGACCAGGTGCTGTCTTGCCACCGCACAATACTAATATCCCTTATCTCATCATCATCCTCAGAGCGATCTCTATAAACAACTATGGGCCCATTTGAAGTAATAGCCACCGATGTTTGACAGCAATCACAAACTCTGTCATCTAATAAAAATCTTTCCTTAACCCATCCTGAAGAATCAATAATAGCTCCTCTTAAAGTCATTTGGCTTTCTGCTTTATCTGTAGTTATAGTCTTACGGCCATCAAGCCAACTCGCGATAAAACTATCTCTAAAAGGCATTACAGAAACAAAACCATGTTCTGATAATGTGCTGTCTATATTAAGGGTTTCAGGTATCCCCCAAAGTGAATTTTTTAATTTATGAGTGTATTTTATATTATATGTATAAGTGCCGGGAGCTGATTTTTGCAGGAAATGAGCCATTATTTGACCATTATTCTCGGTTATAGTGGGGTAATCTGCCCAATTAATAAACCAGTCATTGCCCGTAGCTATTGTGTCTGGAATTGTCCAATTATTATCTGTTGCTTCAGCATATAAAAGCGCATGAAGGCTATCATTTTGTTTTTCTACCCATGACATAAAAACCGTACGATCATTAGAAAAAAGATAAGGTTCTGAAGTTTGACCAGTTGCCGGTGAGGTAGTGATTTGAAGGCCTAATATTGCTTCTTCTTCGTGTTTATTAAGATTATTTTCATTTTTACAACTACTGGCAATCAGAACAACAAAAATTATAGTGCCTATAAAGCGCGCAAGATTGTTTTTGTATAGTGAATTAATATTAGAAATATTACACTTATGTATCATGGAATTATTTAAACATTTTTAATCAGATTTTAGCTTTCAAAACTTAAGAGTATAAGAATGGCTCTATGAAATTTCCTTAACTAAATATTCTTTTGATGTCAACTGAATAATATTTAATATAGCAATATCATTTCGGATAAATTTAAATAAAAAAAGGAGGTCAATTGACCTCCTTTTTAATTCATTATTAAATTATATAATTTTAATGCTTCACAACTAATTTAAGTTGATCAACAGAACCATTATCCTGAGCAACACTTATAATATATAGTCCAGATTGTAATTGATCAATAGGAATTACGTAACCTAGTGCATTTTTAATTGTGGAAGGATCATATGCCTGTATGGTACTTCCACGTAAATCCTGAATAAGGATATTTTCTATGTTCATAAAAGGATCAGCCCGCTGTATGTTTACATAAGAGGAAGCGGGATTAGGATACATTAAATAGTTTTCCTTTTTAATGACAGACAAACTCAGATTTGTTTTTTGCAAAGTCTTAATGATACTTTCATTATTCAAAGAGGTGCTTTTTATACTCAGATAATCAATCTTTGTATTGAACCCTCCTCGTGCATCAATTGTTAATTTACCATCTAATACTGATACTGTAGCTGTGGCGGTCATAAATCTCGATAACGAGCCAAGTGCACCTGCTGGAATAAAAGAGTTAATTATGTTAATACCTTCAGCATTGATCGTATGCTTGGGAAGATGTTGAGGTTGATCAATAGCGCCGTCTCCTACAGTTACTTTCACATCGTACTCGCCATTAGGCACGTCAATTTCCCAAATTCCTTCTTTTGTAACTCCATTTGCTTTATTGCCCACATCATTATACTGCATATGAATTAATGTGTTTTTTGTAACATCCAGATCAGCATACTTTCTATTACGGGCATCTTTACTCAGGTCTAAGGACTGATGATTTTTAGTTAGCCATCCATATTTATATCCGCTTTGCTTTAATCCAAAAGTCTTACCTGTATCAATTAAAGAATGATCTGGTGCAGCCGTTGCTTCATCCTGAAAGTTAATTTGTACCTGAAAGTCTGAATTATCCATCTTATTAACCTGAACCGTCCACTCTTGTTGTCTCCCTTCTGCTGTAGTTACTGTATATATTACAGGATTTGTAAAATCCTGGGCTATTCCAGATTCTGGTTCAATACTTGAACCCGCCGATTTTAATTCTATAGTAGGAACTAAAGATGTAATATTAGCGTTGTTACTTACTTCTATGTAAATTGTTGCTACCCCACTGTCTATAACCGCTTCATTACTTTGGTCTTCCAAAACAAAACTGGTAATATCAGTATCGCTAACCGGTTTAGTGGTCGATAGAATCCAGAAATCGTATTCCCCGCGACTTTCTTCTGTTTTATCACCAGAGCTATTACTATCTGAATAACCTCCTAAAATAAAGCCCCCATCATCTTTTGGCAGCAGTGTACTAAATATATCATTACCTGCTGCACTAACCGTTTTATCCCACAAGACATCTCCAGTTTCATTTATTTTTAAAATCCAGTAATCATCACCCACACTATCTTGAGATTTATATGTGCTCATCATGCTGGAAGAGGTTCCTCCTAATAAAAATCCACCATCGTTAGTTTGTTTTATAGAGCTTAAAAGGTCATCATTACGCCCTCCATATGCTCTATCCCACAATATATTACCCAAACTGTCCAGTTTTAAAATCCAATAATCAAAACCACCTAATCTGTCTTCCGTTTTAGCTAATGTTTGACCGCTTCCACTATAACCACCAATAAGGTAGCCTCCATCTACCGTAGCTACCACAGAAGTCAAAATATCTAATTCATCTGCCTCTATTTGTTTTTGCCATGATATGTTGCCACTTGTATCAAGTTTAACGAGCCAATAATCAGTATGCCGCCTATCTAGGTCAGCAGTACTTCCTCCTAAGAGATAGCCTCCATCTGCAGTATTTACCATGGTGTGCAGATTGTGAATATTATAATCTTCTATGTTTTTATCCCAAATTATTGTGCCTTCTTCATCTATTTTTATAACTCTGAAATTATATCTATATGTGCCGCCTAATAGATAACCGCCACCTGAGACATTTAGAACTGAAGTTTGAAAATAATTATCGCCAGACCTATTGTAATAAGGATCTGCTGAAGTGCTATAATATGCCTGTTCCCAGACCTTATTCCCATTTTTATTAACTTTAAGAACCCAATAATCCTTTTCACCCTCATCCTCTTCTGAGAAAACAACTTCCTTATCTCCTGAAATTCTACTGGCAGATAAGCCTGCCAGTAAATAGCCACCATCTGGAGTTAATGCAATAGAATATAAATTATCATCCTTATAACCTCCATAAGTTTTATCCCACAACTTATTACCATTTGCATCTGTTTTTACTATCCAATAGTCCGATTTTCCTTTACTATTACCCGATTTTTCACTAGAAATACTACTATTGGATATGCCGCCTAGTAGATAGCCCCCATCAGGTGTCGCAACCATCGTGGTAAGTGTATCTTTTTGAGATCCTCCTATTGCTTTATCCCAAGTAATGAGTGGTGCTTCTTCCCTTTCATCATATGGCGTAATTTTTATATAATCAACTTTTGTATTGAAGCCTCCAAAAGCATCCATCGTCAATTTTGTGTCAGAAATCTTAACGTATACTTTCCCTTCCGTAAATCGGGTAGCTGCTCCTTTGACACCTGTAGGAATAAATGAATTTATCGCATTTTTACCTTCAATATTAATAGTATGTCTCGGCATTTCATTTGGTTTATCTATACTACCATCGCCCACACCTACTTTGACCTGGTAAACACCATTAGGTACTTTTTTTTCCCAAATACCTTCCTTGTTTACGCCATTTACACCATTTATATCTCCATACTGCATATGTATAAAGGTGTTTTTTAATGTATCTAAGCCTGGGATATTTCTATTGCGTGTATTTAAGGAAAGATCGAGCGGTGTAAGATCTTTAGCGCTGAGCCATCCTGAAATACCATTAAATGGAGCGCCAGCATCCCCTCCCGCATTTGAAAGTGTAGTGAAATTAATTATTTCCGAACCTCCTTCCCATAATGGCGAAATATTCACACTCACTATAGCCGTGGACACCTTTGCGCCATCACTAACAGAAACTTCTAAGTTATATGATGAGTATAGATATTCATATAGTGTTTCTGTCGTACGTATTTCACCACTTCGCTCATTAATTGAAAAAGGTATATCATAGTGTTTATTAATACTAAAGGTTAAGTCGCTATTTTTAAAATTATCTACCGCAACAGTACCAACAGATGTGCCTGCTTCCTGCTTTTCAAAAACATAGAGTTCTTGATTTTTTATTATAGGAAACAAATCAGTAGCAATAACATCAATAGCGTTGATTTTTGTATTAAAACCACCTGAAGCATCTACAGTAAGCTTTCCATCACTCACGTGAAAAGTACCGCTTGATGAAGAAAATCTGCTCATTGCTCCTGCAATTCCCTTTGGCATAAATGCTTTTATAAGTGGTTCTCCTTCAATATTAATACTATGCCTGGGGGTTGTACCTGGATCATCTACACCACCATCACCTATATAAGCAGTAACCCGGTAATCCCCATTAGGAAGTTTAATTTCCCAGATACCCTCCTGCTCAATTCCGTTATTTTGCCCTACATCCTTATATTGCATATGTATTAAGGTGTTTTGTAATAAAGAAAGATTATTAAATTCTCTATTTCTTATATTGACAGACAGATTTAGTGGTTGCCTATTTTCAGCATTCAGCCAGCCATAGGAATATTGATTGCCTTTTTCTCCATAGGCCATGCCCGAATCTATCATATAATCAAATGGAGCGGCAGTCATCTCATTCTGAAAATTAATATGTGCTTCAAATGTGTTTGTTGGCGGAATAACATTTACTGTCCATTCTTCAACGCTTCCATCTGATGCAGTTACTGTATATTTAACAGGGTTGCTAAAGTCTTGAGGTGATCCAGAAGGTGGGTCAATCATAGACCCTGGTTTTATGGTTATATTAGGTGATAGAATATTAAAATCATTTTGCAACCAAACCTTGACTTCATTTAGTTGAGCATCTATAGTTACTCTCTCATCTTCAATATTAAAAGTGAAATTGACTATATCTGTATCAGTTATGGGTGCTAACTTAACTATCCAGAAATCTGTAAATCCTTTACTATCCTCAGTTTTATCTCCTGATTTATCGCTATTGGAAGAGCCTCCTAACAGGTAACCGCCATCAGGCGTAGTATTTAAAGCTTGTAGATCGTTTGAGTTATAATTTAGACCTGCACCTATAGTCTTATCCCAAATAAAATTACCATCTAAATCTACATTTACAATCCAGTAATCCTCAACACCTATTCTATTTTGTGACTTATAAAATGATTTATCGCTAAATGATGATCCCGCCAAAAGAAACCCATCATCATATTGTGTTATTTGGCTTAACACATCATTTTCATTTCCTCCAATTGTTTTATCCCAAATTTTATTGCCATTAAAATCTATTTTAACTATCCAGTAATCAAACCCTCCAAAAGAATTTTCTGTTTTATCATTATTTTTTTTACTTGAAGAACTTCCTGCTAAAATAAAACCATCTGGAACTACAATGGTATTTACAAGATTGCTAAATGAGTTGTTACTATATGAGTCACCACCAAAAGTCTTGTCCCAAATTTTATTACCATTAAAATCTATCTTAACTATCCAATAATCAGTCGATCCTTTCCTTTTTTCTGATTTTTCACCAGAAATCGAACTATTTGATTTTCCGCTTAATATATATCCATTATCAGCCGTGAGTGTAATTGATGATAAACGTTCATCGCCAGTACCCCCATATGTTTTGTCCCACAACTTATTACCATTTTTATCAATTTTAATAAGCCAATAGTCATAATCTCCTCTTGAATTCTGAGATTTATCTCCACTCATATTACTAGCAGAGCTACCCCCTAAGAGAAAGCCTCCGTCTTGAGCCATTATAAGCGTATTAAAATTATCATAATCTGACCCTCCAAATGTTTGATCCCAGATTTTTGTACCCTTCCCATCCACCCAAATTATCCAATAATCACTTTTTCCCTTTGAGGGCTGTGACTTATCAGGAACCGGGTTTTCAGAGTTTGTTGTGCCGCCTAGTAAATACCCTCCGTCCTCTGACAGTGCAATGGAATTTAGTGTACAAGAAATATTCCCAAAGGCCTTATCCCATATTTTTTCACCATTTTCATTAACTTTTAAAGCCCAGTA